>JAJFLT010000170.1 GCA_021772555.1 Opitutales bacterium
AAGCCATGGAGTCCTCGCCCAAGCCGTCGATCTTATGTTTTGAACAAAAGTTCCCCCCCGAGTTGGCTAATAAAGTCGGCCTTTCGGGAGGCAACATGACCTCCATGATGAAGGCGGTGGGCGCGATCGGAGCGATTTCCAACGGCCCGTCACGCGATATACACGAAATCCGTCCCATGGATTTTCAATACGTCACCAGCGGTATATCGCCCGGCCATGGAGCGCAGGCGGTGCAAGCGGTCAGCGTGCCCGTCCATATCGCCGGTATGGATGTAGCCCCCGGTGAAATCGTACACATGGACGAAAATGGAGCCTGCAAATTTCCCGCCGACAAACTGGAAGCAGTGCTCGAAAACGCGACCAAATTACTGGCCAAGGAAGACGACCGCGTGGGCCGATTGTTGAAAGCCAAGGGTCTAGAGGAAGTGAAGGCGATAGTGGCAGGCCATCAATACGTGAAAAAAGAGGGTGAATGAGATTTCCCTTTTACAACCACAGATTTCACAAATAATTTCCTAACTGGAATGCCAATGCTTTTTCTGAAAACACTGGGATAAATATTTTTTGAAAGCATCCCAAATAGTAGCGCCAAAAAAGGTTCAAATCATCGAGGTTGAGGAACCCCGATTGGAATCCGAGGGTTTGATCAAAGTTCGGGTCGAGCTGGCCTGCCTGTGTGGGTCCGATGTGCCATACTTCATTCGCGATCTAAATGGTTTGAATGAACTACCGGCTTCGGAACGATCTCTTCTAACTCCCTATATCGATTACAATCGACCCGAGATTTACCCGTTGAACCCCGGCTGTTCGCTACACGAATGCGTCGGTACAGTTGTCGAGTCGACCGGTTCGAGGTTCCAGGAAGGGGATTTCGTTATCGCATTGCCACAATCCCAGACCGGTTATCAAGAGTTCTTTACGGTCTCTGAAAACTCCGCCGTTCATCTGCCTCGCAAAGGAGTTGCAAAGGAGAACATCCTTATGACTCAACCCTTGGCCACCGTGGTCTGCGCCGTCCGCAAACTCGGCAATTTAGTTGGCCAAACCGCTGTCGTGGTAGGTTCGGGACCTATGGGGCTGATGATCATTCACATGTTGTCCAATCTTGGCGCCAAAACCGTTATTGCCCTCGACAAACTGGAACCCCGACTGGAGGCTGCCAAAAAAATGCGTGCCACTGACACCATTAATGTCCATCGGGTAGACGCCGTTGCAGCGATTGAAGAAATAACCTCCGGGAATTTTGCCGATTTGGTTGTGGAAGTTGTCGGCCACCAAACCCAAACAATAAGGGACTGCTTTAATTACGTCAGGGATTACGGTACCATTCTCTCTTTCGGAGTGCCCGATTCATTCTACTATGATCGATTCCCCATGTATGATTTTTTTCGCAAAAACCTGACTATGATCTCCTCCGTCAGGCCGGACATCATTCCAGATTATTCGTTGGCCCGCGATCTTATCGTTCAAAAACGCATCGATGTTTCTCCGCTATTAACCCACACTTTCGCATTCGATGAATCTCAACAAGCCTATGAAACATTTTCCACACAAAAGGATGGCGTGATCAAAGCCTTAATCGATTTCGAACCGGAAGAAAAGTAGGTAACCAGAGCCCCGGTGCGTCGCCTACGCGATCTGCGTTTCAGAAACTCTATTTCTCGATGGGCGCGGCGATCAAATTTCCGTATTCGGTCCAGCTTCCATCGTAATTTTTCACATCCTCGAAACCGAGAAGGTATTTGAGAACGAACCAGGTGTGGCTGGAACGTTCGCCGATTCGACAATAGGCGATGGTCCGTTTGGCAGAACCGATTCCTTTCTCATCAATGTAAATGCTCCGTAGTTCATCCGCCGTTTTAAAGCTCCCGTCTTCGGCCACCGCCGTTAACCACGGAATGCTCGTGGCACCCGGAATATGGCCGCCGCGCTGAGCCGTCTCGCTCATCCCCGGGGGCGCAATAACCTTTCCTGAGTATTCGTCCGGGCTGCGCACGTCGACCAGATGATGGCTTCCTGCTGCGGAAGCGTTCAGCACTTCCGGCAAAAGCGCTCGCAGGCTATTATCCGGTTCCGAGGCCACATATTCGCCCTGTGTAACGGATGGCTTTTCCACCACCAGTTCCTTATCGTCCTCATCGAGCCATTTCTGGCGGCCACCGTCCATCAGGCGGACATCGTCGTGCCCGTAAATTTTAAACAGCCAGAAACCGTAGGCGGCGAACCAGTTGTTGTTGTCTCCAAACAATATAACGGTGTCGTCGCGGGAAACTCCGCAAGACCCCAGTAGCTCCTCGAACTCTTGTTTATTGATAATATCGCGGCGAACCTGGTTCTGCAATTGCGTTTGCCAATTGAAGCCGATTGCGCCGGGAACATGCCCGGCATCGTAGGCCTGCGTATCGACATCGATTTCTATAAGCTTGATTCCGGGATCATTGCGGTGCTCGTTGACCCAATCGGTGCTGACAATTACTTCGGGGTGTGTAAACTCTGCCATCGGTTTTCCTTATGTTTAAAATTAATAGGTTTATTTGAATTATTACTGAGGCGGGGTTGTATTCTCTGAGAGAAACGGTAGGTGTTTGGCCATATTGGCTGTATATTTGAAAATACTGTCCGGAAAAATCATAACTCCAAGGCCCTCTTTATCTGCTTCCACGATACGTCGGGCGCCTTCGAAAATCAAACCGCAACTGGGCCCGGCGCTAAGCCCCTCTTTCTGGCAAAGCTCAAGCGCGCGGGTGTACGCCACTTCGAAATCAATTTCCAAAATTTCGTCGATCAGCGACGGGTCGAAAAGTTTCGTGGCGGGAAGCTGGCTGATATTGCGTAAACCGGGAACATCGTGGCCCTCGGTGGGTTGCACGGCGATAATTTTTATATCCGGGTTTTTTTCGCGCAAATACCTGGAAACACCGCTGACGGTGCCACAGGTTCCCAATGAGAGAAATACGTGAGTGACCCTTCCATCGGTCTGCCGCCAAATTTCCGGACCGGTGGTTTTCAAATGAGCAGCCACATTATTTTCGTTTTCATATTGATTGGGGAGGACATAGCGATGCCTCTCCGCCTTGGCCCGGGTCTTGGCCAAATTAATGGAACCGTCCCCCAAACCGGGGACCGGACAGAGCTCATCGTTGATCACATCGAGTTCGGCGCCCGCAATCTTCAACAATATCTTCTTTTCCAGTGGAATCTTGTTTGGCACCACCGCCCTCATGGAATAACCGCGTGTGCGCGCCATCATGGCCAGACTGAATCCGGTATTGCCTGAAGTAGGCTCCACCAAACCCCTTTCGCTGCTGATCTCGCCTTTCTCCTCCAACTCCCGGAGCATTTCCCAGGCTGCGCGATCCTTGACCGAGCCAAACGGGTTCATCCATTCGAGTTTGGCAAAAAGGGGGAATCCAGAAGAGTCATTCATTCGATTTATCCGCACCAAAGGAGACGGGTTGTCCTCCGATGGCAGCATCTCGAATATGCTTTCAAAGACCTTTTTTTTCCGATCGATTATTGGTTGGGCTTCCGTGGTTTTCATTGCCATTGCAAATAAATATAAATTCAAATTTTGGATTCAATGTGTTTTACCAAACTAGCATTGGCAATCGTTTCTTCTCCCCAAAAGCTTATGATGCATTGGCGGCAATTCTTATTTCCGAAAAATAATGGGGGTATGGATGCTTAGTCGCACAACTCAAACAATCCGCCCGCATGCTGCACGCCTCTCATACACATCGAAAGAGGCTCAAATGGCATCTTCACCCGAAGATGCGTCCTCCGCTGTTTCCGTGCCGTCAAGCAACCGCCGCATTTCCCTGGTTTGGCTTCCGATGGTATCCATAAACAATTTTATGTCGCTTGAATTGATAATTAAATTTGATCCCGCACGCGCCCATTCGACCTGCGGTTCGAAACCACTCGAAAAATGAATCCCCGCCCCAATATTGCGTGCGCGCGCTTTTCCGATGATTTCCCGAACAGCGGCATCGAAATCGGGATGGCCGTATTCTTCGGGGATTCCCAGGCTGATGGATAAATCGTGCGGCCCGATCAATACCGCGTCGAGCCCATCAACCTCCAGAATATCATCAAGCACATCCATAGCCGCCCGACTTTCGATGTTCACAATAAGGACATTATGGCGGTTAAAATTATCCAGATAACGCTTTAATTTTGGGGAGAGTTGAGCCTGGCCAGAACTCACCTCATGAGCCTGCTTGCCTTTAAGGGGGCGTAATCGAACGGCCTCCTGCAGTGTCAAAACCTCATCCGGCGATTCCACATAAGGGTATATGAGTCCGACCGCTCCCCCATCCAGAGCCATGCATGCCTGGTAGGGATCCGGAGAAGGCACCCGCACGATGGGCGCAATATTCAACGCCCGATAGGCCCGGCACATCCATGAAAGCTGATGCCGGTCGATGGGTATATGCTCGGTATCGATAAAAACGAAATCCAGTCCGGTTCGGACAATGCCTTCCAGCCAACGGGGGGAGGGGGAAAGGATGGCAGTGCCATAAACCCGTCGCCCTTCTTTCAATGCATTTCGCAGTTCTTCTCCAGTCATAGCGGAATCATTTCAGGAACCTGTTTCAACTGTCAAAATTAAACCGCTAGGGAAAACCAAGTCGCATAATCGAACCCATACCGTTGGGTAAAACTAGCAAATAACGACCTTCATTTGAAACCGGTCTTCGGCATGTCTCTCACTAAATAATTGAAGGCAATCGATATGGAAAGAATCCTGAAATATTAAAACATTGGTTTGCGTGTGGTCTGGTGATTGACAAAAGTGTGTAGAAGGCCGTTCCAATCCATCCCTGGTTACCACAATGATCCGAAGCCCTCTATTTTATGTCCTGTTGGAAAATTGGAAAATCTTCAAACCTGTGATTGTTGCCTCGATTTTTATGGCTATAATTCCCTTTGGCAGTTTGGCCCAGTCTGCTGAAACCGATTTCCTTAACGAGGTGAACGTAAATGGAAATCGTAGAACGGTCACACTGGTGCAAACGGACCAACCGCCCGATATTGACGGAAAACTGAATGATCCCGCCTGGGCGAAGGCTCCTGTCATTTCTAATTTCACGCAAGTTCGACCGAACGAGGGTCATGCCCCTTCGGAAAGGACCGAAATACGCCTCATCTATGATGCCAACTTTATTTATGTTGGTGTCCGTGCCTTCGACTCGGAGCCTGACAAGATTATCGCCCGCATTATGCAGCGCGATATTTTGCTGAGCTCTGAGGATCGAATAAGGCTCACCTTCGATACGTTTCTCAGTCAGCGAAACGGTTATTATTTCTCCATGAACGCACGCGGCGCAAGACGAGACGGACTGGTGGACCCCAACGCGGGTCGAGGCGGCTATGAGGCAGACTGGGATGGCATTTGGTACGGAAAATCGAGAATTGATGAGGAAGGTTGGACGGCGGAAGTCGCCATACCGACCAAGACCCTTAATTTCAATCCGGCCAACGATTCGTGGGGATTCAATGTAGAGCGGGATATCCAGCGTAAAAATGAGAAAGTTCGCTGGTCTGCGCCAGCACGAAACAAAAGGGTAACCACTATGAACGATGCCGGCATTCTCAAAAACCTGCACGGATTGAAGCAAGGCAAAGGCATCGATTTCATACCGTTTTCCAATTTCCGCTACAAACGCGACAGCGTAGCCGGCACGAGCAAATTCAAACTGGAGCCGGGTTTCGATTTTTTCTACAAAATTACGCCGGCCATCACAGCTGCTTTCACATTGAACACCGACTTTGCCGAAGCCGAAGTCGATAATCGGCGAGTCAACCTTACCCGTTTCCCTTTATTCTTCGATGAAAAACGCGCCTTCTTTTTGCAGGACGCGACCATTTTTCAATTTGCGGATATTAATCGCTCCCCCCTGCCCTTTTTCTCCCGTCGTATCGGGCTCAACGAGGACCGCGAAGAAGTGGATATCATCGGCGGAGCCAAAATTACCGGACGGGTCGGGCGCGTTAATTTCGGGATTCTCAGCGTGCAGGTCGACGAGTTAAATAACATCGAATCTAAGAACCTATCCGTGGCCAGAGCGACGGTTAACTTATTCGGGGAGTCTTACATGGGAATCATATCAACGTATGGCGATCCGATTACCAATAACAACAATTTCCTCTATGGATTTGATTTCAATTACCGAGATTCCGACTTCAGAAACACCGGCCAGATCGTGGAAAGCAACGTCTATGTAATGCAAACCGATTCCACCGGACTTGAGGGCGACGATTATGCTTTCGGTGCAGAGTTCAAGTATCCGAATGACAAATGGAATATCGGAGCCGAATTCGAACAAATTGGAGAAAATTACAATCCCGCATTGGGATTCGTCAGCGAAACCGGCACGCGGCAATACCTTTCCTGGCAGCGGCGAAACTGGCACCCGGATAATTTGGACAGCATCAGTCTGGAAGGATTCTTCCGTGTCCGAACTCGACTGGATGGCTCCATTCTCGACAGCGAAGTCTGGATTCCTCAACTCGAATTTGAAACCTTAAATCAAGACGAGTTATTTATAACTCCGATATTTTACACAGAGCAATTGTTCGAGCCGTTTGAAATAATCGACGGTGTATTCGTCCCGACCGGTAAATACCATTTCAATCGTTTTCGGACGGAAATGTTCTTTTCCGAAGCACGCAAACTAGGCGGCTCCGTCTTCCTCGAATTGGGCGATTTTTTTGATGGCAAACGTACCGAAATTATAGCCCAGGTGGGATGGCGGCCATCACCTCATTTCAACATCAATGCGCAATATGAGACCAATATCGTAAAGCTGTCCCAAGATGAATTCACAATCCGGGTGGTTCAGATTGATTTTAATTTTCAATTCTCTCCCAACCTGATTTGGAATATCACCAACCAATGGGACAACGACTCAAACGAATTCGGTGTGAACAGTCGCATTCGCTGGACCATAAATCCTGGGCAAGACCTTTTTTTTGTCTTTAATCAAGGCGTTGACACCTCCAATAATCGTTGGCATCCAATCGAAACTGAATTGAGTACCAAGCTGGCCTGGACCTTCAGGTTTTGAAATGAAAGTTCGAAATGTAACGTTATTTGCTGATGGATTGAATTTTCCCGAAGGACCCGCTTTCGATCAAGAGGGAAATCTCTTTGCGGTTAATATCGACAGTGGAGACATTTCCAAAATCTCACCTCAAGGCGAAATCAAAACCTTCCTCAATACCGGTGGAGTTCCCAACGGAGCGAGGTTTCATGCCAACGGTGACCTCTACGTGACCGACCGGGAAAAAGGAATCATCGCAATATCTCCAGATGGAAAAATCCGCACCATCGTCGACAATTATCAGGGTAAGGCATTTAACGGACCCAACGACCTCATTTTTGATTACGATGGAAACTTCTATTTTACCGATCCTCACGGTTCCAATGCGGAGAATCCAATCGGCAAGGTTTACCAGGTTTCGGCTACGGGGGTAATCAACTTGCTGGCCGATGGTCTGGCTTACCCTAATGGACTGACGATATCCGAGGACGGCAGCGATTTATTGGTTGCTGTAACCCGCAAGAATCGTGTGCTCCGTTATGTTCTGGATTCCGACGGCGTTCCCTATAGGAGCACCATTTTCGTTCAATTATCGGGAGGCTGGGGGCCGGACGGCATGGCTCTGGATGTGGAGGGAAATCTCTACATTGCCCACGTTGGCGGAGGGAATATTCTCATCCTCAATAAAGATGGCGATTTGCTCGAAAGAATTCCGGTGGGCGGACTTCGGCCGACCAACCTGACCTTCGGTGGACCGGAGCGAAAAACGCTCTATGTAACCGAGGTGGACACAGGTTCCGTTTTTTGTATAGATGTCAATATTCCCGGCCTGCCTCTTTTTGGCGACATGGCCGCCCGCTGAGAAACTGTATCATGTCCAAGATGACCGGCGCCAAATTTATCGCGAAGACTTTCAAGGGTTATGGGGTCACCCATGTCTTTTATATGCCGGTGATTTTGCCCAGAGCCATTATGGAGATGGAGAAAATCGGCATCCGCTGCATCATGGCGCACAGTGAAAAGCCGGCCGTTTATATGGCTGATGCCTACGCCAGGATTCGACGGCAAACAGGAATCTGCATGTCGCAGTCCGTGGGTGCTGCCAACCTGGCGGCCGGTCTTCAGGATCCCTACCTGGCCTGCACCCCAATCATCGCCTTGACCGGACGCATGCCCCAGATCGCGCAATCCCGGAACGCCTATCAAGAAATCGATCATTTTCCCCTTTTTGAGGCGGTGACCAAACATAACCGGCTGGTCAATAAAACGGAGCAACTCCCCTTCGCCCTGCGCCAGGCCTTCCGTGAGGCAACCACGGGAACTCCCGGCCCGGTCCATCTTGATCTCGAGCATATTTTTGGAGATTTTATCGGAGATGAAGAAGCTGGTCTGGAAGTAGTCGTGGAAGAACCTTTTACCCATATTCCTCCCTTCCGACCGGAGCCTGAAACGGGAAAAATTCGTGCAGCCGACACTCTGCTGAGGGAAGCGAAACGCCCTGTCATCGTGGCCGGCGGCGGTGTCACCTTGTCACAGGCTGGGGCCGAAGTCGTGCAGTTGGCGGAAAAGCTGTCGGCCCCGGTGGCAACATCGCTCAACGCCAAAGGGACGATCCTGGACGCGCATCCTCTTTCCATAGGCGTGTGCGGTTCCTATTCCCGGGCCTGCGCAAATAAAGTTGTGGCCGAGGCAGATATGGTGTTCTTCATCGGCAGCCACACAGGAAACCAGGTGACTAATGATTGGACGATTCCGTCAACCGGGACTCCCATCATACAAATCGACATCAATCCCTCGGAGATCGGTCGCAGTTACCCGGCCAAAGTGGCCATGCAGGGAGACGCCAAAGCCACCGTAACAAAACTGCTCAAAAATATCGGCCCCCAGCCGGATCGAGCGGAATGGACCCATCGGGCACAGGAACTGGTAGCTCAGTGGAAGGCGGATGTTGCCTCAGAGGTAAATAGCGACGCCTCGCCCATCCGCCCGGAACGCCTTTGCCGGGAAATCACCGAATACCTGCCATCCGATGCCATCCTCGTTTCGGATACCGGGCATTCAGGCATCTGGACCGGCGCCATGATTGACCTGAAACACCCTGAGCAAACTTATATTCGTTGCGCCGGCTCGCTCGGTTGGGGCTTGCCCGCATCTTTCGGGGCCAAGTGCGCCGCGCCGGACAGACCTGTCGTTTGTTTTACGGGGGACGGCGGTCTATGGTATCACCTGACGGAGTTGGAGACCGCGCTGCGCTATGGAATCAACACCGTTACGGTGGTGAATAACAATCATTCACTCAACCAGGAACAGGAATTAAATGAAAGGGTTTATGGAGGGAGAACGCCGGGTTCGGATGCACTCTGGATTTTTCCCGAAACCGATTTTGCGGCGGTAGCCCGATCGCTGGGTTGTTTCGGAATTCGGGTGGACAAACCCGGCGATATTCACAGTGCACTGGATCAGGCGTTCGCCTCGGGGAAGCCAGCCATTATAGACGTGAGAACCGACATCGAGGGAATTGCACCCCCGCCTTGGCGTCCTTCAGCGATGGAATAATTTACCCTCAGCAAAAGTAATTGAAATCATGAATTCGGACCAAATATTTGATATCGGAGGTGTTCAACTTATTGTCGGACACCGAACCTTTGGAGGCGACGGCGGCCCCGCGGTACGTGTTATTGCCGAGGTTGAAGGCCAAACGGTTCAACTCTTACGCTTCGACTGCTTCCGCAAGGACCCACACTATCACTTTGATCCGTCAGGGATAGACGACAAACGCGACCTCGATAAAGAGACGGTGCCTGATCCTATCGGCTGGACAATCGAACAATTGGGTGGGAACCTTCGGGCCATGATCCGTACCGCCGGTTACGGGGACATCGCCGATTCTGTCGACCAAGATGCCGTTGCCTCCGTGCTACCGGAAATTGAATCTATCATGCGAACCTGATCACGAAGCGGCACTTCCCGCCGGATTCCATCAGGTGATCTCGCCGACAACCGGATTTTCCAGTCGGCCGATATTTTCAATCTCGACGATCACATGGTCCCCGGCTGTAAGCCAACGTGGTGGTTTCCTTGCCATCCCCACTCCATGAGGAGTCCCTGTCATAATGACCGTGCCCGGAACCAAGGTTGTGCTGCCACTGAGAAATTCGATCAACGCGGGAACGTCGAAAATCATATCGTTGGTATTCCAGTCCTGCATTACTTCGCCATTGAGGGTCGTTTTTATGCCCAGGGCGTTGGGATCGGGTATTTCGTCCCTGGTCACGAGGTGTGGACCCATTGGGGCAAAGGTATCGAAATTCTTGCCACGACACCATTGGCCGCCACCAAATTTAATTTGCCAATCCCTGGCACTGACATCATTGCCGCAAGTATACCCGAGAACGTAATCGAGAGCGTTTTCACGGTTGGCGTTCTTGCAGGTTTTGCCGATGACGACGATAAGTTCACATTCATAGTCAACCTCGTTGCTTTTTAGATGGGTGGGCAAAACAATCGGGTCCTGTGGATTCTGCAAAGTACTGGGAGCCTTCATAAAAAGTATAGGATAATTCGGTTTGGCCATCCCTGTTTCTTCGGCGTGGCGCTTGTAATTGAGGCCGATACAAAGAATGCTGGCGGGTTCTATGGGAGCCAATACCTTATCAACTTCGACCGTCTTTTCCGTCACAGTGAAATCACCAAAAATATCGCCTTCAATCAATAGGGAGCTCCCGTCATCTTGCAACGTGGCAAATCCCACATTTCCGGCCGTGTCTTTAAAACGAATGATTTTCATAATTTGGTTTTCTTACTTGTGGAACCTGGCCAGTGTTGTTTCGAAGACCAGACACAGATAGCAATTCTGATTATTTTTTAAATAAAGTCACTGAAAAACAGGTTAAATGATGTTGTCATTTTCAAAACACGGATTACACGAAAAACACAATAAACCATGAGCATGAATTTATTTGATCTTGACGGGAAAACAGCCCTCATCACCGGCTCCAGCCGCGGCCTCGGTTACATCTTCGCGGAGGGATTGGGCAAAGCCGGAGCAACAGTCGTTCTCAATGGTCAAAACCGTGAGGTGCTGGACGACTCCGTTGCGCAGATGAACAATGAGGGCTT
>JAJFLT010000018.1 GCA_021772555.1 Opitutales bacterium
GCCATATTCGGGTTCGCATTTAAAAAAGACACCAACGACACGCGCGAATCGCCCGGCATCTACATTTGCCGGGATCTTCTGGAGGAACAGGCCAACCTCGCCATTTACGATCCCAAAGTACCGTCCGAGCAAATTTTTCACGACCTCAACGGAAGCATCAGCCCGGATGGAAAATACAAAAACGCCACCATCGAAATTGCCGAGGACCCCTATGCGGCGGCCCAAGGCGCCCATGCCATCGCCATTCTAACGGAATGGGATGAATTCAGAGAACTCGATTACGAGCGCATTTATCTCTCCATGCGAAAACCAGCCTTCATCTTCGACGGCCGCAACCTGCTCGACCTTGCCCAGCTCCGTAAAATCGGTTTCGACGTCTACGGAATCGGCAAGAGTCTCCCGGCTCTGTGACCGGCTTGATTTTTCATGAAAGATTTCAACAGTTGGATATTATTAGTTCAGCCAAATAGAGGTTGATTTAACGGTCGCTAGTGATAGAGTCAATTTATGTCAGTCACTGATCAGATTTTGCAACTCTCTACAAAAGAGAAACTTAAAATCATGGAGGCGATTTGGGTGGACCTAAGTGGGGACGAAGATGCCTACGAATCGCCGGAATGGCACGGTCGTGAATTGGAGGAAACCCGACAGCGGTTGGAACAGGGAGAAGAGGAGATTTTGGATTGGGAAGAGGGCAAAGATCGCCTTCGCACTGAAACCCAATGAGGATTCGGATTCTCTCTTCGGCCCTCAGGGATCTGCAAAGCGGCCGAAATTTTTACGAAAAGCAGGCAGAAGGGCTTGGAGATTACTTCTACAATTCGCTTTTTTCAGAGATCGATTCACTTCAACTTTATGGCGAATTCATCGCAAGAAGCATGACTGCCACCGGATGCTGGCCCGCCGCTTTCCCTATGCGATCTATTATTAAAAGCGCCATGAGGACGGAGAAATTGTAGTGTTTCGCGTATTGGATTGCCGGGAAGACCCCGAAAAATCAAAAAACAAATTGAGATAGGAAGAAAGCGGATACTCGAATATTCCACGTTCACTGGAATTAGCAGTTTGACACCTCCGTGTCCCTGAATCGGAAAATAATTTATAAACTGATTGAATTATCAGTATTCCAACGTTTTAACGGTTGAATAATAACTTTTAGAAGCATGAAAACATGGCAAAAGAAGACCCATTCGTTGAAATAGCATTAGATGCTGCCAAGTCGATCCTTGGAGGAAATCTATCGATTAAACGATCAAAGGCATTGCTCTACAAGGTTGCCGTCAATGATCGGCTTGAATTGACCGTAGAACCAAAGGAACCCAAAAGAGGACAATCAGCTTTTCAGACAGACTTGTGTGTATTTGAAAGGGTTGACGAAAATACCGAGATTCCTCGAGTTGTTATCGAGTTCAAGTCGGGGATCACGATCCATGATGTTCTGACCTACTCCACTAAAGCAGGAAAGCATAAGCAAGTGTATCCTTATCTCAGGTATGGTTTGCTTATATCAAAACTAGAGAAGATTCCTTCCAGGGTATTTACCCATAACGAATTTTTGGATTTTGTCGTATGCAGTGGGGGCGTTGAAGAAAATCGATTGCACCAATTGTTCGAGAACTTGCTTAAAAAGGAGATTAAAGCGTCAAGAACTCTTGAGGAGATACACTTCAAAAATGTTTCTGCTTATTATTTCCGAAGGGGGGTTGAAATCGATATTAACAGTGGAAAATTATTTTAACATGTTGCTGGATACAATCCAGGGCTTCTCGCGAGCGGTTATCTCACTGTATCAAATCGACATTATTTGAGAAAAGACTGCTGTCTTGAAAGAAATAACCAAATGAATAGATTGCTTTGATGCCGAGAAAAGTAAGAGAACTTGTAAAAGACCTTACTGATGCCGGTTTTTATAGAATCGTCCGAGGTGGAAAAGGTTCGCACATGCAAATTACCTTGGGGCGGTGACGATCAGCGGCGCCGATGGCGAAGATGCTAAAAATTATCAGGAGAGGCAGATAAAAAAGGTTATTGAGGAGGTATCAAAATGAAATTAACCGACCAGTATCACAAGTGGGTTGAATGGAGTGAAGAGGACCATGTGTATATAGGAAAATGTCCCGATATCATTACCGGAATCCATGGAGATGATCCTGTTACTTTGTATGCTGAGCTATGCGATGAAATTTCGAATGTGCTTGGACACTTCAGGTCGGAAGGACGGCCTCTTCCTAAACCCAGCGTTCGGCCCATGAAAGAAGTCGTGTAGTCGTTCCTGTCAATTGCCCAAGGGAGGCGTGATGAGATTAATGAGCGTTTGTCAACACGCCTTGGGAATATTTTATTGACGTTTTAACGTTAAAGCGTTTTATTGTGAAATATGAAAAGGGCGACTATTTATTTTGAGGAAGATTTGCATAAGGCTTTGAAAATGAAGGCCGCGGAGACGTCTTCATCGGTGTCAAATTTGGTTAATGAGGTGATTAAAGCCTCGCTGGCCGAAGACTTTGAGGATTTGCAGGCTTTTCGTGATCGCGATTCGGAACCGTCCGTGGATTTCGAGGAATTTCTCAAAGGTATGAAAGAGAATGGCCGGATATAGAATCGAGATCAAAAAGTCGGCCGCGAAGGAACTTCAAAAAATCACCTCAAAGGATCGAAATCGTATAATCGAAAAAATCCGGAGCTTGTCCTCCGATCCGATACCTGCGGGAGCGAAGAAACTTTCCGGCGGCAGTAAATACAGACTCAGACAAGGAGATTACCGGATTTTATTCGAGGTATTCGAAGCTGCCATTACCATCGTTGTCGTTCGTATTGCTCACAGAAAAGAGGTTTACAGGAAAAACTAGAAGCGACAATTCACTTCCCGAAATTCCAGTCATTTGCTTAATGTGATGTGCCGCGATTTACTAAAGGAAAGGCGATTGATTGCTACCCAGTATTGTAAACCTCATTCAGTTTTTGCCAGGCGGTCAGGGGGAGGTTTTCGGGGCGGCTTTGCAGGGGGATGCCGGTTTCTTCCAGGTATATTAGCCAGTGAGTTAGTTCGGGGTCCTTGCGGCAGAGGGCACCGATTTGTTTGCGTCTTTGGGTGAAGAGGTTTCGGATTTTCTGTACGGATTTTTGGGAGAAAGTTATAGGTGTTTTTTTTCGCTCGAGTTTGAGCAAGACCGAATCGACCGCCGGGACCGGGTAAAAGCATTGGCGCGCTACTTTGTGTTTTTCCGCCAGGTTGTAGGCGGATCGCAGGAATATCGTTATCGCCCCGAAATTCTTCGAGCCCGGTTCGGCGGTGTAGCGGTCAGCAGTTTCCTGCTGCAGCATGAGAATCATGGAGGAGGGCAGGGGCCCCGCCAGTACCCGGTTCAACCAGGGCGAAGATATGGCGTAGGGGAGGTTGGAC
>JAJFLT010000171.1 GCA_021772555.1 Opitutales bacterium
GTATATTGCGCCCCAATTGAGGAGGGTGAAGGAGTTTAACGATTTCATTGGCGTTTCCCCCGTCACGCTGGGCAATCCATTTGGCCACGTCGAGCAACATGGGCGTATCGACCCCGCCGGGGCAGACCGAGTTGACGTTGATATTGTGTTTGGCCCACTCCATTGCAAAGGCCCGGGATAAACTTATCACGGCCGCCTTACTGGCGTTGTAGGAAGCCATGTCCATATGGCCGACTTTGCCCGCTTCCGAGGCGATGTTGACCATGGCCCCGCCATTGCCTTGGGAAACCATTTGGCGAGCGGCGATCTGGCTGCAGAGATAGACTCCTTCCACATTGACGCCGAATTGAAGGGCGCGGTCCTCAGGCGAAGATTCCAATGCCGGGCTGATCCGCACCACCCCGGCATTGTTGACCAACCCGTCCAGACGTCCGAATTCTTGGACGATTTTCTCCACCGCCGCCGAAACAGTATCCGCTTTGGTTACATCCAGAGAAAGGGCCAAGCCCACCCCTCCGGCTCCTTCCACCTCGGCAATCGTTTCCTCGACTCCCTCCATTTGCAGATCGCCGGCTACTACTTTGGCTCCCGCCTGGGCAACAGCCAGGGCGATTCCCCGGCCAATTCCCCGGCCGGCGCCGGTTACCAAGATAACTTTATTTTCAAGAAGATTCATAGGATATTGAAGTATGGGCCCGAGATTCCCCTCGTAAAGGTTATTATCAGCCCGTCAAACGGGGAAAATTGGACGCTTGCTCCCGGCCACGGCAGCATAATGGAAACATTTGTTGGGGAATTCAAAAATATTGATATAGCAGACACATAGTGTAAGGTAATTCCATCAGCTTTCATCCTGCCCTTAGAATGAAACCCCGAATGAACACTCCGAAAACTTTGCTTTTGGCGATTTTGGCCTTGGCCTGCACTTTCGTTTTAACTGGTTTTCGCCGGGAAACCTTAACCGGGCGAAAAATTATTGACGAATACCTGGCCCGCCATGGTCTCTCTACAAAAGTTGAAAACATAAAAATGGTCACCATGGACAGCCGGGGAAATGTCGAAATGCGGGAAGTCCTCCGCCTTTTTCATGAGGACGAACGGGAAACCCAGTATTCATTGCTACGCTTCGTCAAACCGGAGGCTATCCACGGAGTGGCTTTGTTGAGCAAACTGGGAGAGGATAATACCTATGAGCAATCTCTCTATATCCCCGCTCTCGATCAGTTGAGGAAAATTTCCGGTTCCGGTCAAAAAGGCTATTTTATGGGTTCCGATTTCGCCTATGAGGACCTTCTGCCTGAAAATCCGGAACAATTTCAATACAAACGCAGCGAGCTGGACGATTATGTGGACGACATTCAGTGCTATAAAATCACAGCCCGCCCGGCGGATAAAGAAGCCGCCCAAAGCACCGGTTATGCGAGACGCGAAATGTGGATATCGCGCGAAGACTATACCATTTTAAAAATCGAATTCTATGCAACTGAAGATCAACTACTGAAAACCCTGCGATTTACTCAGTATAAAAGTGTGGACGGTAAAAAGGGGGCCGCCTTGGCCAGCCGGGCCGAAATGACCCACCACCTGAAAGATACGACCTCCATGATCGCGGTGACTAATGGGGTTTACCAATCCGCTCAGGTAGAAAACCTTTTACGCACGGAATCGCTCCAACACTGGAAAACCGAGTATGATGAGCAAATTGAGGCGATCTTCAAACAACCCCGTTGACAAGCGGCCTTCTTGTGTTGTTTTCATCCTTGTCTACGCCGCTTAACCGTTTGATGCCCGGTTGGGATAATAGCGGCAAACATCCCCCAAAATCACTTTGCTCTTTAATTCCTGATTTCATCCATGTGGAGGTTGCTTACATTTAGCCACCGGCACGCCCTTGCCGTACTCCTGGCCACCGTTCTGCTGACTGCGACGGGCGCTTATTTGGCTAGAAATTTGAGGTTGGAGGTTAGCTCGGACCAACTTCTGCCCAAAGATAGTCCCCTGCGCCAGGATTACGAGAACGCCCTGGAAAGCTTCGGCTCGGACAAAATCGCAGCCGTTTATGTCGAGCACGACGACCTCTTTACACCCGGTCCCCTGCAGCGCTTGCAGGAATTGAACGACCGGCTCTCGAATCGCAAAGAGAAGGGGCTGGCTACGGTCGAGCGGGTCGAGAGCCTATTTACCGTCAATCACATAAAAGGGAGCGATGGGTGGCTGGAAACGGGACCCCTGCTAGAGCGGGTCTCAGACGATGCCGCTGAACTGGAGGAAAAAAGGCTACAGGCCATAACCAACCCGTTGCTCCTGCGAACCGTCATCTCGAAGGACGGCACGGCCACCATACTCACCCTCTATCTGGGCAAAGAGGTAATGGATGCCGGTGAAACCGGGGAGATAGCGGATGAAAATAAATCCGACCGGGAAGTGTATGATGGAGTGGAAAGCATTCTGAAAGATTTTGAAGAAGATTTTGACAACATTTTCCAGATCGGTTCACCAGCGCTGCAAGTACGCATGGCCGATTATATTATTAAGGACCAGCAGTTGCTGCTACCTCTGGCCGGCTTGCTCATCGCCATCCTGATTGGCTCGGCCCTCCGCAATTTCAACTCCTCGGTGCTGCCCCTGTTAAACGCATTGCTGAGCACCATTTGGACACTGGGTATGATGACCTGGCTGGATATTCCGCTCAATATGCTCAATTACATCGTTCCGGCCATCATCCTGATCGTTGGTGCGACGGAAGACGTCCATTTTCTGACCGAATATAAAGAGTTGAGAGAAAGCGGTCAAAAAAGTAGCCAACAGGCGGTACTTTTGACCAGCCACAAGGTAGGGCTAACCCTTGTCCTGACAGCCTTCACGACTATTTTCGGCTTTGCCGCCACCAGCCTGACGGAAATACAGGGCATGCGTCATTTTGGGCATACTGCGGCCATCGGCCTTTTTTTCCGGTTTCTGGCCACGGTCTTTTTCCTTCCCGCCTACCTCAGTTTATCGGAGCGGTATTTTCCCGCCAAACCTCGAAAGGAAAGCAGGTCCCAAAGCCAGTGGCTGAGGCACAAGACGGATCATCTGGCCGATGAGATTATCGAAAAAATCGCCACCCATCCGGTCCGCATCATTTTAATATTCATAGCCCTCTCCATTCCGGCCTTTTACTTTGCCTCGTCGGTGCAACTGAACAACGACTTGCTCGCATTTCTCAAGCAGGACTCCGAGACTGTCCGTCAGATCAATACGGCTACGGAGCGCCTGTCCGGCTCGAAAGTCGTTTATGTGACCTTCAAGGGTAACGCCGGAGATTTTAAAACCGCCGGGAAGATCAAGCAACTTAAAGCGATCGGAGAAAGCCTCAAGTCTATCGAAGAATTCGACACGGTTACCTCGCTGGCCGATTACCTCTGTCTCGTGAATCAGGAAATGTTTGGCGGGTATGATGAGTTTTACACCATTCCCGACAAAGATTCGGCCATTGCCCAATACCTGCTTTTTTTTCATCGCAGCGACATTGAGAATATCGTCAACGCTGATTACTCGCAGGCCAATATGGTGATTCGTACCCACGTCAACAACAGCACGCATTTC
>JAJFLT010000172.1 GCA_021772555.1 Opitutales bacterium
GATGAGCGGGTCCCCTTCCTCACATTCCCACCCGACAATGCGCTCACCGGTGGTCTTGTCGTATTTACCGATATAAGTGTTGCCGATGGCATAAAAATATTTGGCGTCCACGGCCACGGCCTGTTTGGCCTCCTTGGCCGGAAAGCGGCGCAACTCCTCATACTCATAAGAAGAACTCTCCGCCCACAGGCCGCGGAGAGAAACCGTTAATAGAAATGCGCCCAAAAAACCGAGGCGACGGACGAAAAGAGAGGCTATGTATTTATTCATATTCATGTTTATGACAAAGAGAAGATGAGATGTGTTTCATATCAGTCTTCCGAATGGAGCTCGAAATTTTCAAACTCGAGTTCTCCGGTTTCATTTTTGACTTTAAGTTTTTCGATTTTCAATTCCGCCTCTTGCAGTCGTTTCTGGCAAAGAAGCAAGAGCTTGTTGCCCTCTTCAAATTGGGAGACCAGATCGGCCAGCGGAATATCCCCGCTCTCCATCGATTCCAGGATGGATTCGAGCTTCTCCAGCGCTTCTTCAAAAGCAATGGCTTTTTCTTTGTCTTTGGAGCGGGACATAATAATATTGAATGTTCTCCTCTATGGACTAGTTGTCTAGCCAAATTTAGAACCTATTTCAAATTCACAGATGAATGATGTTTGTAACGGCACGATGGCACCTGCGGCGTTCCGTCGGGACGCCAGGGCTTCCAGCCCGGCCTGTCCCGGCGCGCCTTGTTCATAACACATAATGGCTCTCTGCATCGTCATCTTCGGGTTTGAAATAGGTTTTAGTAGATAGACTTTTGGGAAACACATAATGCAGCCAATTTTAATTGTATTCATCATTTTACTGGGGCTTAAAACCGTTTTTGAAATCTGGCTCGAATGGTTGAACCGCCGGCACGTGGAAAAGGCTTCCGGCTCGATACCGGAACCATTCAGGGATTTTACTGACCTCGAAACTTATCAAAAATCGGTTGAATATACCTTGACTAAAAGCCGCTTCGGCCTAGTGGAGACTTTTTTTGACGCCGCCCTGATCGCCATCGTTGTTTTGGGCGGAATTTTGCCCTGGATGTATGGAAGCCTGATCGATGTTTTTGGAAATAACCTCTGGAGCCAAGGCCTGGCCCTGCTCGCCATAAGCATTATTTTTTCCCTTTTCTCCCTGCCTTTTGAATGGTGGCAGCAATTTCGGCTGGAGGATCGTTTTGGTTTTAACAAAAGTACCCTCAAACTCTGGATAACCGATAAAATTAAAGGTATGATCCTCGGCCTGATTATCGGATTTCCCCTGCTTTGCCTTCTTCTTTGGCTGGTGGGACTACCGGTTTGGTGGCTGTGGGCTTTCGCCGTCATATTTGCCTTTCAGCTTTTGATGATCGTCATTTATCCCATGTTTATCATGCCGCTATTCAATAAGTTCGAGCCCCTGCCTGAAGGCGGATTGCGGGAGCGATTGATGACCCTGGCGGAAAAGACCGGCTTCAAGGCCAAAGCCATTTTGGTTATGGACGGCAGTAAACGCTCCGCCCACTCCAATGCATTTTTTACCGGATTCGGCAGTTTCCGGCGCATCGTTTTATTCGATACGCTGATGGAGCAATTGAAAGATGAAGAACTGGAGGCGGTGTTGGCTCACGAGATCGGCCATTATAAACTGGGGCATATCTCCCGCATGTTGGCGGTTTCGGGCCTGTCCATGCTCTTGGGTTTTCGCATTTTGGCCTGGCTGGCGGAAAGCGACTGGTTTTATCAAGGCTTTGGGTTTTCGGTGGAGCAGGGACTGGCTCCGGCTTTGCTTCTTTTCGGAATAATGAGTGGGCTGGTCACTTTTTGGCTGCATCCGATCATCAATTTCTGGTCCCGCAAGCACGAGTACGAGGCAGACGCATTTGCCCGCGAAGCCGTCCAATCTGGCGAACCGATGGTGCAGTCGTTGCGCAAATTGCATGAAAAAAATCTCAGCAACTTGACTCCCCACCCGGCCTACAGCGCTTTTTATTACTCCCACCCAACTCTCCTGGAACGCGAAACCGCCATTGCCTCAGCCGGAAGCTAGATACGAATTGAAAATACCGACAACCTTCCACCGGCCATTTACCCTAAAACTGGTTTTGAGATATTTCATCCCGGTGGCCGTGGCCGTCCTGACAAGTCTGAGCGTGGAGGGGAGCGTCGGTGCCATACGGGTGCGCGTAGCCACTTTAAACCTCGATAACTATCTCATAGCCAACCGTATCGTCGATGGCGGTTTCCGCCCTCAATACCCCAAACCGGAAGCAGCCAAAGAGGCCCTTCGTAAGGTCATCCTGTCGGTCGATGCCGATGTTCTGGCGGTTCAGGAAATGGGAACGGAGCCGTTTCTGTTGGAATTGAAACGGGATTTGCAGGTAGAGGGCCTCGATTATAGCCATACCGCATTGATGGATGGGAACGACCCCGACAGGCATACCGCCGTGCTCTCGAAACTGCCGTTGATCGAGGTTTTTCGTCATAACGATCTCGATTTCAAATATTTCGAAGGGAGGGAGGCGGTCAAAAGAGGCCTTTTGGAAGTGGTTTTGGAAACGGGTGGCGTGCGTTGGTCGTTGTTCAACCTGCACCTCAAAAGCCGGCTCGAAAAAAGGCCGGATGATCCGCTGTCCAACCTCCGTCGGCGGGGAGAGGCCCTTGCCGTGCGCGATTTCATCCGCCATAAATATCCACCGTCGGAGAATCATAACTATTTGATTGTCGGCGATTTGAACGGTTCGCGAAAATCCCCGCCGGTGAAACTGTTGTTAAGCCGGGGCGAATCCATTCTCTCTCGCCCTGTTCAGGCCTTTGATTCCAGGCGGGAGGTGTGGACATATTTTTATGCTCGGGATGAGGAGTATTCGCGGGTTGACTATATCCTGGCTTCGCCTGCGCTGTTTCCCAGGATTGTCAATGGAGCGGGAACGGTGGTCGATTCTCCGTCCATGCGGGACGGTTCGGACCACAGGATGGTTTACGCGGATATTCTTTTTCCGCAATCGAGCAATTGATTAAAAAACGGTTATGGGAACTTCGACCGTTTCGAATCCGGGCGCCTCAACATAAAGCGTTCCCCGTCCCGGAACTCCCCCTTCCAGCGGGATATTGACCGATCTGGCCCCCTCTGGAATGACCACTTCCGGCATAATGACACTTTCCGGAATGTTCGTCGTCAAATTGATATAGAGTCCGCCCTTGGGTGCGGCAAAACCGATTGTGAAGAGCATCATGGTGCGTTCGCCGCTATTGATTTCGGAGTCTTCCAGATAAGCGTTGACACTGGCCGAATCGATACGAAAGAGCCCAATCGGGATATCCCCCTGACCGGTGCGCAAGGATACCCGGTAGTCTTCCCCGGCGGCCATCGAAGGGACGATAAAACTGAGGGCGTTGGATGAGGCGAACTCAATGGGCACTTCCTGCTCCCCGAATAATATCACATCGTGGGAGGAAAACCCTCTGCCCACGACAGCAATATTGGAGCCGACGGGCGCGCGGTCGCTCTCCAGTTGAATGATGTAGCGGTTGACCAGGTGGGCTTTGAACACTTCCGTAGATTTCCTGAAATGGGCTCGTGAGCTGTCATTGAAATAATCGTACTCCAGCACATAGTAATAACCCACCTCATTCATGTCCCGGGGCATTTTGTAATCGAACTCGTAGATGTCGCTGCTGATAGGGCTCAACTTCATCTTCTGCTCTTCGCCGTTGATTACGATGGTCGTTTTAAGGGTGTTTTTGTCGATATTGCTCTGCCAGATTTTCGCCGCCGCACTAAACGTATAAATGCTGGAAGGGTTTTCGGGAATATTCAACGGCGTTAGATTGGTCAGCGATGAGACGCAGCCCCCTAACAGAAAAGAAATTGCCGTGAATGGAAGAAGGAAGTATTTATTAAAAGATTTCATGGGAAAAGGTTCTGAAGCAGGATATCCCTACCAATAATGAATCTGCAAGAAAAAGCGTCTTCGCAAATACCGTTGGGAGTATATTTTCACATTCCTTTCTGCGCGCGTCCATGCGATTTTTGCGCTTTTTATGAAGAGGCGCCAAAAAAAGGCGCCATCGAACGCTTCCTGCAGGGGATGGAAAGGGAACTCGCTCTCGTTTCTCTGGACCGCCCGGTATCAACGATTTTCTGGGGCGGAGGCACACCGGGGCTTCTTATGCCAAGGGACTTGCAAAGACTCGGAGAGGCCCTCTTGAAGAATTTGGGAAGTCAGCCGCAGGAGTGGACCGTGGAGATGGCGCCTGCCACCGTGAAAGAGGAAAAACTGCGCGTTCTGCGCGATCTTGGGGTCAACAGAATCTCCCTCGGGGTGCAAAGTTTCGATCCAGCCATGCTCGAAACGCTCGGGCGTTCCCACGCCTGCAAACAGGTTTACCTTGCCATCGAATTGATCAAAAGGATGGGATTCGAGAACCTCAACCTGGACCTCATTTTTTCCATTCCCGGACAAAGCATAGAAGGTTGGCTGGAGGACCTGAAAAGGGCTGTGGCGGCAGCGCCGCAACACATCTCGACTTATTGCCTGACTTTCGAGGAGGATACAGCCCTTTGGCTGCGGCGGCAAAGTGGGCAAACTTCAGCCAAGACCGAGGTTGAAGAAGCGGCCTTTTACGAAAAATCAGCCGAATTTCTGTCTGCCAACGACTATGGTCAGTACGAAGTTTCCAATTATTCCCAACCGGGTTTTGCCTGCCGGCACAATATCAATACCTGGAAAATGAGCGAATGGATCGGTTTCGGCCCTTCGGCGGCATCGCAATACTCAGGCTGGCGTTATGCCAATGTCGCCTCGCTGGACGATTGGTTACTTGGCGTTTTCGAGGGTCGGCTCGGGCAGGTCGAACGGGTTCCGTTGACTCCCGATTTGCTCTTTGCCGACAGCCTGATCTTTGGCTTGCGCATGAATGAGGGCATCGACTTGCCCGTTTTGCATAAGCGTTTTGCGCCCACCGAACCGCATCTGTTGGACCCTCTATGGAGTGATTTGCGGGAAGAAGGGTTGCTTCAGGTATCGCCCCAAGGCGTCCTCAAACTTTCTCCCCGCGGATTCCTTTTGGCGGATCGCATCGGGTCGGAAATCCTGTCCGCTTTGGAAAGTAATCAGGCCTCGGATTCTTCCGATGGTCTCTGGCCCGCCTGCGAATCGATACGTAGCAGCGCCTCGACACTG
>JAJFLT010000173.1 GCA_021772555.1 Opitutales bacterium
TTCTGCTACGTTCTTTAAAACCGAATTTTTCTCGAACAGCAGCCGTCTCAAATATTTCTCCAACACTAACAAGTCTGCTAGAGCTCCCAGAATCCCCAACGGAGACTCGAACAAGAATAGATCGCTCATCAAAACACTGCCTGCCTTTTTTTCAAAAAAATGGTCGTGCTCCAAGCGACGAAACACGCCTTCAATCATAACATCTCTAAAGAAGGTTGGTTTTTTCAGATCCGTTATTTTTGTTTTGAGTCTTTGCCTAACTCCAAAGTGTCGAGCTTCCCATGTGACGCTCTCATTCAACCCAATTAGTCCGCTGACAACTCCATCAACAGCTTTTTCCCTGTTCCCTTTCTGCGAATGCAAGTGCAAGTCAATACTTCTGGAAAGGTCAAAAACAACTTCGATAGGAGCATTAATTTTTGTACTCAGCTTTATGATTGGCACGATTGGAGCCTATTTAATAAGGCATGAGGAGGGAGGCTCTTTTGCGACTAATCGGTTTTACAGCGTATCACGGGGATTATTCCTCTTCCTCTGGATGCTCATCATCATCATCGTCGTCGTCCCCGTCGTGATCCTCATCATCGTCGTCATCGTGTTCATCTTCTACTTCTACTTCGATTATTTCACCATCCGGCGTGATCTCTATCTCATATTCCGTGTCATCGACAAAGCCTTCGATCTCATAGATCAGACCTCTGCGGGTTTCCTCGATTTCAGCCTCGGTCAGGGTAATCCCCAATATCTCTGCTTTGGCTGCTGCAATAACTTCCTCCGGTACCTCCGAGAGCGGGATATCTCTTTCCACTTCCCTGAACCACGCAGCGGAAAGGGTAATGCACGCGGCCACCACGGCAATGATGACAAAGGCCTTAATGACAGAGACTGATTTGGTTTTCATTAGTAGTAGAGGCAAAATTTAACCTTTAACCGAACCTTCTAATATAATTGCTGCAAGAAAATATTCAAGCCATAACTTCAACCCGGGAATCACACGAGCTATCTATTCAATCTTTAACGGGTTTTGGGAATTGAATCGCCCAAGGTAGATCGGAATGAATTGGAAGGCGCTCATGAATGAGAGAATAAAATAGGCCATTTGGGATTCGGGATAATCGGGACCGATGAGAAATATTTCATAAAAAACGACCGCTTCCGAGAGTGACATGCCAACGATGAAGCAAACCAGCGCCTGTTGTATCATTTTCACTTTCGGCAAGACAATCCATCTAACGAATGTGGCTCCGATAACGGTACCGAAACAGAGGATATGATAAGCGATATTCAACGGTTCGGCGGCATCTTTTCCCTCCGGAAATCCTTTACCCAAAAATATTTGATAGATAAAGAACGAGGTCATCAGTGTTACCCAGATAGTCCAAAAAACGATCACCATTTGTTTTGGCTAAATAGTATCGATAGTATTGCTTTCACTCATTGGGTTTCCTTTCGGGAATTTTTATGTTCTGACTCTTCCAGCTCAGGTTTACTCAAGATTGCCTCAAATTTTTCAAAGCCCGGAAAAGTTTTTTTCGCGCTTTATCTGCATTCGGCATAGCTTTGGTCGCATCCAGAGATTTTTCTTCCTCAGGATCGGCCGCAAGGTCGTAAAAACGGCCATCGTTGTAAAGTTTCCAGTTTTTGGAGCGGATCCAGTAAGTCCCCTCATGCTCGCTATAAACCCACTCGCGGGGCGTGTAGACACCGCCGGTCATAACTTTGGAAAAACTGCGCCCATCGATCTTGAATTCAGGCCCCGCTCGACTCGCCAATTCGTTTAAAGTGGGTAGAAAATCACTGAAATCAATAAGGTCTGTCGAAACGGATTTTGCTGGAATCTTTCCCGGCCAGCGGGCAATGGTGGGAACCCGTGTTCCCCAATCGGTGAAGCTTTTCTTACCGCCCGGAATTTTAACGCCATTGAGATTAGAATGATTAGTCTCCTCAATATATTCACCGTTTTCATGGCGGACAATGGTTTTTTTCGCAGTGCCGTTGTCGCTGGTGAAAAGAATAACGGTTTCATTTTTTAAGCCAAGACGATCGACCGCATCGACAACTCTGCCCACGACGCGGTCCATCTGTTCCATCATTTCGCCAAAGTTTTCATAACGCCCCTTGGGTCCGTAGGGCGGAGGCGGATCTAGGTCGTCCGACACGGCGTGGCTCAAAGTCATTGAGTGATAAGCGAAAAACGGACTATCCCCTTTGTTTTTGTGCCGGGACATAAAATCGATCAGAAAATCGGCATAAACGTCAGGCCCATAACGGTTTTTGACATCATCCCGTAAACGCCCATTTTGCCAAATGAGAGGCTGGTGATAGCGGGGGCCTTCATGCCAGCCATAAAGGCAGTATTCATCGAAACCCAAACGGTGCGGATGATCGGGCTCGTCCTTCAGCATAGCCAGCTGCCATTTGCCGGCGATAGCGGTGGCGTAACCCGCCTTTTTCAATTCATGGGCAAAAGTCTGCGTTTCCGCATGGGCCGGAAAGGTCCCCCAATCGGGGTTGCCCAACCGAAAAGGGTATTGCCCGGTCATCAGGCAAATGCGCGATGGATGGCAGACCGGCGCAGAATAAACGTGCTCGAAACGCATTCCCTCCGCCGCCAGTTTGTCGATATTGGGTGTTCTGTAGGTTTCGCCCCCATAACACCCGATCGCTTCCCGCCCAACATCATCGAGCATAATCAAAACGATATTGGGCCGCTTCCCACCTTTGCTCCAACTGTTGGTGGCCTGTAAAGTTCCTGCCAAGGGAAGTGCCAAACCCGCCTTCCCCATGGTCGTCAGAAAATCCCGCCGTGTCTTGTTCTTATTTATGTTAATCGCATTCATTTTTTTATTAGAACCTATCCCATCTTCGATTTTGAGGTAGGTTCTATTCCCATAAATCGGTGCTTAAATACTTGAGGCCAGAATCGTTGATGGTGGTGGCGACGGTTTTTCCCTTTAACGGTCCTTGGAGCAATTGAAGGGCTGCCGCAATGTTGGCTCCAGACGAAAACCCCGAGAAAATCCCTTCCAATTTGGCCAATCGGCGGGCCGCTTGAATGGACTCCTCATCCGAAACCGCTAAAAATCCGTCGATGTATTTTGGATTCAGGTATTGCAGTTCGCTCCGGGAATAACCCCCGCCCTGAATCCGGTGGTTGGGATCGGTCAGTGGTTTTCCGGCCAGAACTGCGGCATCCGCTGGCTCTACCACGAAACACTGGATGGCGTGATCGTGTTCCTTGAAAGCGGCCGCGCAACCGGCAAAAGTGCCCCCCGTTCCCACGAAATCGCAAAACCCGTCAAATGCTCCCTCCGCCTGGCGGAGAAACTCGGGGCCGGTGTGCAGGTAATGAGCCTTGAAATTGCCCTCAAGTAAAAATTGATCTGCCCGGAAAGCGCTTCTCTCCTCGACCAATTGCCGGGCCTTTATTTCAACCAACTCGAGATCACCGCCGGAAACCTGGCCCGGTGTCGATTGCGGTAACTGGTCCACCAGGACAACCTCCGCCCCCAACGCAGCCATCATACGGGCCCTTTCCCGCGAATTGCCCCGCGACATGACGGCCACAAATGGATAACCCTTCACTCCGCAGACAATGGCCAACCCGGTCCCCGTATTACCGCTCGTCAGCTCGACCACCGTTTGGCCCGGCTGCAAATCGCCGCTCTTTTCCGCATCCTCGATGATCTGCCGCGCAACCCGGTCCTTCTTGGAAAAACCCGGATTCAAATAATCCAGCTTGGCCAGAATCCGCCCCTCAACGCCCAACGGCCCCGTCAACCGGCTCAAATCAACCAAAGGAGTGGAACCGATCGCCTCAAGGGCTGATTTTAACAAAGAAACTTCCCGGCTCATGGATACCTCACTTCTATCAGACCAATGACACCCACCGCAAATAAATACCATTCCACCCAAAGGAGCGAAACGGTTGGTTTTCGTCTATTCTTTACCGTCCCCCATTGCCACCGGGTTTCCCGCTAGCTGCCAGGCATTGAGCCCTCCATCCAGATGGTAGATATTCTCGAAGCCCAATGCTTCCATTATTACGACCGAACGTTGACTGCGGTGACCGGATCTACAATGCACTAAAAATGCTTTTCCTTTTTCCAGTTTTGCTAATTTTTCTTTGAAGTCGTCCTGTTTAATATCGAAATTCAACGCGCCCTTTATATGTCCGCCAGAAAATTCCTTCGGAGTCCTCACATCCAACACCGTAACATCATTCCGCCCGGATAATAGCGTGGCCGCCTCCGCGGCATTCACGCCAGTGGTCACCACTTTAGGCTCACTTGCAACTGACTCTTCTTTATCCGCTTTAGAACAGGATGTAAACAACCCCAAGCCAAAGATAGTGGTCATCGTTAGTATTATTTTTGCGAATTTCATTTATTTTTGATTGTAAGTATTCGTCCCTTGGAAACAGATATTTGACTTTCTCAATAATTAATTGTGAAAAATCAACTGACATCGAGGAGTATCCATTTGTCTGGTTGATTCTAAATTCATCACAGGAAAAGCAATACAACATTTCAATGTAAACCTCATATTGATGAATTCGAAAAAGAAGATCCGGATTAAACGTACACAGCGAAGGAGGATAATAATTTACTTTCTTTTCGAACGCTTTGGCCAACTCATACCAATCATTGAGTGCTAAAGATTCAGGACCTCGTAATATTCTTAGACCTTTTGAACGAAAACTCTGATGGTCGTTTTCAATATTTTTTTCGTTAAATTCAAACTCCTCCTTAACCCTGAATACTTCTACACGATTTGCATTTTTAATATGTTCCAATACCATAGGTCCACCAACCCTACTTTCTGGTGAAACAGAACTAAGGTATTCTTGATAACTCCAG
>JAJFLT010000174.1 GCA_021772555.1 Opitutales bacterium
CCAAGGCTGAACGGTTATTGACCGCTCCCAGCCTCGCAGAACATGCCAGCAAAGAAATTCTAAAATTATACGGGATTCCCGTGACGGCGGAGACGCTGGTATCAACTCTGGAGGAAGCGCAGGCAGCAGCGGCTGATCTGGGTTTTCCCGTAGCCGTCAAGGCAGACTCAGCGGAGCTGCCACATAAAACCGAAGCTGATGTTGTACGGTTAAGCGTTACCGACAGTGAAAAACTGGAAACCGCCTACCAAGAAGTCGTTGCGAATGCAACAGAAGCAATAGATGCGAATAGACTTAACGGTGTCATCATTCAGGAAATGCTGGATTTGAATAACGCCGTTGAAGTCATGGCCGGCATATCGAATGATTCCCAATGCGGACCAGTAATTCTTTTCGGCCTGGGGGGTATTTTGGCAGAAGTTTTGAGCGATGTTTCACTTCGAGTTGTGCCGATTTCCGAGGACGATGCCTGGTCCATGGTAAATGAAATTAAGGGCGCGGAAATTTTGCGAGGCCCGCGCGGGAAACCGCCTGTAGATCAGGCAGCTATCGTTCAATTACTGTTGAATCTATCCGATCTGGCCAATGAACTTGGAGACCGTATTTCTGAACTGGATATCAACCCTTTGGTGGTTTTTCCCGAAGGCAAAAATACAGGCGCAGTAGCAGCCGACGCGTTTATCGTGTGTAATGAAATCTAATTGAAAATAAATATTATGAATAACACAGCCGTACGTTATCACTCTTTTGGAAAACCCAATGAGGTGCTGGTTCTTGATGAACTACCGCTTCCAACGATAGGTGGAAGAGAGGTTCTGATCAAGTTGTTGGCCTCGCCCATCAATCCCTCCGATATAGGCTCTATCCTGGGCAAATACGGCACCCTGAAAAATCTTCCGGCCGTAGCCGGTCTGGAAGGAATCGGAGAAATTGTTGAAGTTGGTTCAGGAGTCAAAAACTTTAAACCCGGCCAACGGGTACGGATTCCGGAGGAGGTTGGTGTGTGGCAAGATTTATGTATTGCTAACGCCGATTCCCTGCGAGCCTTACCGGACAATTTACCGGTTGAGACAGCGTCGATGGCCGCCATCAATCCACAAACCGCAATCTGTTTACTGGAGGAGTTTGCTGACCTGAATCCGGGTGACTGGATTATTCAAAACGGAGCCAATTCCAATCTCGGCATCGCCGTAATCCAATACGCCCGAAAACTGGGAGTGCGCACGGTCAATGTGGTGCGAAGGGAATCTCTGAAAGAACCGCTCGTTGGGTTGGGGGCCGATGTGGTGGTGACAGAGGAAGAACCTTACGTTAAAAAAATCAATGAATTGACCGGGGGAAGCGGAATCCGTTTGGCACTCAATTCGATCGGGGGTCAGAGCGCCCTTAATCTATTGAACTGCTTAAAAAACAAAGGTATTCACGTTACCTACGGCGCAATGACCTTCGACCCTATTCGTTTCCCCACCCGGCAACTCATTTTTCAACAGGTCCAGATTCGAGGATTTTGGCTGCACGCGTGGAAGAGCGGGCAACCGGAAAATGCCGCACGGGCACTTGATGAAAAGGTGTATTCGCTCATTTCCGACGGCACCTTCCGGTTTCCGGTGGAAAAAAAGTATCCGTTATCGCAATTCAAGCAGGCCCTGGAGCACCATTTTCAACCACGATTAGGAAAGATTTTATTGGTCCCTTAACAACCGGTATCTGGAGAAAGATATTAAGACTCATTAGAACGTATCTCGCGAAGTGTTCTTTCATACGGTTTTAAAGCGCTAAAGATAAATAATGCGGCTGAGAGTTGAATAAAAAAAGTAACACCGGCCAAAGAATATTGCAGGGCTCCTTCATCGGAAAACAGGTGGTCGGTCACAAGGGCTACCAGAACCGGCCCGATGCCCATGCCGATAATGCTGTTGGCCGATAACATCAACGCGGAGGCGAATCCCCGCATCCTCGGGGGCATCATTTCCTGGATTGCGGCGGCGGCCACTCCGTAGGGCATCGATGTCATGAATATGGCCGGAAATAGGAACAATAGCGAAAATTCGGGCGAAGGCATGAGGGGATAGCCGAGGGAAAACGGGATTCCGCCCAAGGCTGCATAAAACATGATCTGCATGTTACCGGTAACGATTTTTCGCTTCGCCAGAAAGTTTCCCAATCTTCCCCCCACCATAACGCCGAACACACCGGCTAATAAAACGAGGGCTCCATACCAGGCTCCAGATTCGTAGAGCTTCCATCCATGTGTTCTTTCGAAAAAGGCAACGTTCCACAAATCGCGGGAATAAGCAGCGGCCGATATGAGGGCGATCCCCATATTATGCCCAAGAACGGTCCGCCAGTTTACCTTGAAATACACTAAAACGCTCTCGAAAGAGGTCGCTTCAACCTCGGTATGGCCTTTGTCTCCTAAAGCGTAGTCGGAACGCCGTTTGGGTTCACGCACGGTAAAAAGCAAGGTCGATAAAAAAAGGCCGGGCAATCCTACGGCGACGAAAACGAGCTGCCACGGCTGGACCTCACCCATCAAGGGCATGACTAGACCTCCACGGGATTCCAGCCAGGTTTCGAAAAACCGGTAGAGATAGGCTCCACCTGAAAACGCCGCCGCCAGCCCGAGATAAACGCCCGCTGAAAAAACACTGAGGGCCACAGGGCGTTTCTCTCTGGGAAAA
>JAJFLT010000175.1 GCA_021772555.1 Opitutales bacterium
GGGAGAAGGAAAAATACGGATGACCGCGTTAACGCATCTCCTCCGTCTTCGGCAGATTTGCGCGGATCCGCGACAAGTCAATAAAGACACCTCAAGCGAAAATTCAGCCAAACTGGGTGCTTTTCTCGAAATCCTTGATGAAGCGCTGGATGATGGACATCGAATCCTTCTATTTTCTCAATTTGTAACAGTCTTGAATTTTATTCGCGAGGCGCTTGTGGAAGGCGATCATGCCTATTGCTACCTCGATGGGCAGACACGCAATCGCCAGAATATCTGCGACCAGTTTAACAATGATGAAAACATTCCGGTCTTTCTGATTTCCCTCAAAGCGGGCGGCACGGGGCTCAACCTTACCGGGGCGGACACCGTTGTGCACTTCGATCCCTGGTGGAACCCAGCGGTGGAAGCCCAGGCAACCGACCGTGCACATCGCATCGGACAGCAAAAAAGGGTGACCAGCATTAAACTGATCGCGGCGCAATCCATTGAAGAGAAAGTGCTGGAAATGCAGCAATCCAAATCAATACTGTTACGAGAATTACTGGATGAGAGCGCTGCGTTGACATCCAAAGTCAGTTTGGCAGAAATACGTAACCTTCTTACGCCAAATGTTTCATGAAACTTCAAATTGGATTCTTTAGTCGAATGGTTTAACCTGAAAACATCCGTTGGACTGAATATTATTATATTGTGAGTGACAAAGCAGCCATTGACCACGACCTGAGCTTTCGGACGCCCTCAATGAGTTGGGATGAGGGATTACCCTTGGGAAATGGTCTTCTGGGGGCGTTGGTATGGGGGAACGGTCGCCCCATGAATATCTCGCTCGATCGGACAGATTTGTGGGACCTGCGCCCGGTGCCAGAGTATTTCAGCGAGGAGTATTCCTATGCGCTTATGCGGCAATGGGAAAAGGAGAGACGGATTGACGACTTGAAACGGGTCTATGAAGAACCCTATCGAAGGTTTGGCCCCACAAAAATACCTGCCGGTCGCATTGAGCTTTCATTTGAGCCGGAAGTGGAATTTCGATGTGCCGGTTTGACCTTGGCGGATGCGTGCGGACGGTTTCAGTTGGGCGGTGATATAGCTGCAACCGTCTATATTCATGCCACCATCCCGGTCGGTTTGATTTCGGTTTCGGGATGCCATTCCGTCGCAGCGCGCTTCAAGCGTTCTGAACCGACGTCGCGGTCCGATGAGGGTGCAAAGCAAGCCTCCGGGATTGGTCGTATTTCAGATCTTGGCTATCCGTGTCCGGAATTTCGTTCGGGAACGAATTGGATCGGTTACCAGCAGGATGGTTGGGAGGGGTTCCGGTTTGCCGTTTGTCTGCTATGGGAGAATGTTTTGCAGAAAGGAGAGGCATGGCGGGCCGTGTGGACTGTAACAACCTCTCAAGAGAGCGCCGATCCCCTCGCACTAGCGTTGGAACGGGCACAATCGGTATTGGCAAAAGACCCAATGGAACTCAACCGTGCCCATAGTTCCTGGTGGGAGGACTATTGGTCGAAATCGAAAGTGCATGTTCCTAATCCGGTTATCGAGAAGCAGTGGTATCTCGACACTTATAAGTTTGGGGCTGCCAGCCGTAGGGGATCGCCGCCCATTACCCTGCAAGGTCCGTGGACCGCCGACAATGGCCGGTTGCCACCCTGGAAAGGAGATTATCATCACGATCTCAATACCCAGCTCAGCTATTGGTCTTGTTATGCAAGCAACCATCTCGATGAGGGGCTCAGTTTTCTCGATTGGCTGTGGGAAACCCGCGATGTTTGCCGGGCATGGTCGGAACGGTTTTTCAGCCTGCCGGGATTGAATGTGCCTATGACGGCGGACCTGAATAACAATCAAATGGGAGGATGGCGGCAATATACGCATTCCGCCACGACCGGCGCCTGGCTTGCGCACCATTTCTACATGCATTGGAAGTTCAGTATGGATAGCCAGTTCCTGGAGGAACGGGCCTTCCCTTATATTCGCGAATGCGCTGTCTTTATTGAAGCGATAACGCTTGAAAGGGATGAGAACGGGTACCGCACCCTACCTCTCAGTTCGTCTCCCGAGATAAATCACAATTTGCCCGAGGCCTGGTTTCCGACGATCACTAATTATGATTTGTCGCTCATAACCTGGCTGTTGTCGGCCGCCTCGGAGCTCGCAACCGAACTTGGACAGTGTGACGAATCCGCTCATTGGAAAGAGGTGTTAAGTGAATTTCCCCGTCTTAGTCTGGGCGACCAGGGGCAGTTGCTCGTTGCCGGGGGCACACCGTTGGCGTCTTCGCATCGGCATTTTTCCCACCTGATGGCCATACAGCCACTTAACCTCATCGACTGGAGCCATGGTCACGAGGACCAAGAGATCATTACCGCTTCATTGCGGGACCTCGATCGGCTTGGTACCGAACAATGGACCGGTTACAGTTTCGCGTGGCTTGCGAACCTGGCATCGCGTGCGCGCGATGGCAAACGCGCGGAACAGGCTTTGGAGATTTTCGCCAGCGCTTTTACCCTACGAAACAGCTTTCATTGTAATGGTGATCAGAGCGGGAAAGGTTACAGCAAATACGTTTACCGTCCGGTAAGCCTTGAGGGAAACTTCGCATCTGCAGCAGGATTACAGGAAATGCTCCTGCAGAGCCACACGGGAGTCATCGATCAATTTCCGGCCATCCCCGATGAGTGGCAAGATGTTTCATTCAGTCATCTTCGGGCACAAGGCGCTTTTCTTGTCTCGGCGGAACGTCGTGATGGGAAATTAGTATTTTTCGAAGTAACGAGTGAGGTTGGTGGCGTTTGCCGCATACGATCACCCGAAAACGGGAAGTTGCTTGAATTCAAGTTGGAACCAAAACAAACGATTCACATCACGTGAAGAGGTTTTTCTTATCGGGTCGTCAATTTATCCTTTGATTGCGCCTGAGCCCACTCCGCGGACGAAGACGCGCATCCCGAATACGAAAATAATAATCAAGGGAACAGCAGCGATATAGTAGGTGGCCATCAATGCGCCCCATTGTTTCTAGTGGACGCCGTCCAGTTGGTAAAGCTTGACTCCAATGGGATAGAGTTCCTCCTTGCCCAGGACGACGAGAGGAAGCACGAAGTCGTTCCAGTGGTTAATGAAATCGAGAATGGCGGCGGTCATTATGATAGGCGTACACATGGGGATAACGATATGAAGGATCTGCCGCAGGTCGCCCGCACCATCGATCTGTGCCGAATCGAAGAGGTCCTGTGGAATGTCCTCGATAAAATTTCGCAAGAGGTAAATCGCCACCACTTGGGCACTGGCTGTGGCAGGAATGATCACACCGGAAAAAGTCCCCAACAAGTGAAGATCTTTCAGCAAGGAGAAGAGTGGGATGAGGTTGACCACTCCCGGGATGAACATCTGCATGAGGAAGAGCAGAAACAAAAAGTTGCTCCCCGGCACCTTATAGCGGCCAAAGAAATAAGCGGCACAAATGGATACGCAGAGGTTTAAAAATGTGGCTGTAAATGCGATGAAAATGGTTACATAAACAGAGCCGCTGATTTGCTCCCATCCGAAGAGCCAATTTCCCCATTCATAGGGCGCGGTTGGAGTCAGAGGATTATTGAAAAATTGCTCGTTCGTTTTCAGGCTGATATTCAAAATCATGTAAAGCGGGAAAAAGGCGAAGAGCAGAACCAGCCAGATGAAGGCATGTTTGGGCGCTTCCCATCCATGCTTGAGGAGAAATTGATTCAATGGCGGTTTGTTTTTCATTTATCCACCCTCACGTACTTTTGGTTGACGTAGGTTAACATGAGGATGATTAGAAACATTATGATGCCGAGGGCGCAGGCATAACCCATCTCTGTTTCCTTGTCATAGAATGCCTTGCGGAACATGTAGAGCCCGGGTACGAGGCCAGCACCGCCCGGACCACCGGTATTGCCCAGAAGCACCAATGTGAGGCCGTATTCCTTGATCGTACCAATAATCATGAGAATCAGATTGATGCGGACCTGAGTGAGAATTAAAGGCAGTTCGATATTCCAGAAGGTGCGGATAGGGCCTGTCCCGTCGATTTTGGCGGCATCGTAAATGTCGTCGGAAATGCTCGAAAGACCAGAGAGATAGATAAGTACGCCGATCGTTCCCACCCATGGAAACCCCCAAATAATGAGGGCTGGTATGATAAGCTCCTGCCGGGAAAGCCAGGCCGGGCTGGTACTTTCCAGGAACACCCCCCAATGGAAGATTCCGTCGATGTAAACCAGTAAATCCATAAGGTGTGTGAAATCGAGAAAGGCGTTCAGGATACCGAAATTGGGGTCGAAGAAATATTTCCAAATCAAAATCATCACGATGGCTGGGATAATCAGGGGAATAACGAACAACACCCGATAGAAGTATCCGAATTTCGCGCTTCGAAGGCGATGGATGGCCACCGCCGTGGCGATGGACGGAATCATCTTGAAGAGGTTGGCCACAACTAGAATAGAGACTATGTAATAGCCGTGATGGACATAGGGATCAGAGAAGGCGCGCTTATAGTTATCGAAACCGATGAATTCCTTCACGTAGCCGCCGTCCCAGTTGAAGAAAGAATAATATATGGCGCCCCAGGCCGGGAAATAGGCGAATGTCAGGAGCAGGCACAGGCTGGGCAGGACGAACAGGCAGGCTCGCCAGTGGTATTTCAGTTGCTTGAAACTTACCTGCTTCATTTTGTTTTAAAGTCCTGCCTCATTTCTTCCAGCACGTCGCCGCGTGGAGGAAAGGGAAACAGTTCAACCGGCATCAGGTTGTGAGGTGGAAATTGATAAGCGCTGTTTTTGATTTGGGTATGGACATACTGACGATAGCTAAAGACATGCCCGAAAAACGCTTTCACAATTTGCACGCCGAGCTGGTAAGAGGTGCCCGTTCCCATCGTCTGCCCCGGTTTCATTACGCCCCCTTCTTCAAAAAGCAATTTTACTCGAGAACGGGCCAGATTGCGTTCGCTTCCTATGATCTCTTTTTTGCTGATGGCGTCTCTTTGCACCATCAGCCACTCTTCTCCTTTGGTGGTCCAGGCATGCGTCAGGCCGTCCATGAACTCATCGAAGGTGAGTTGGCCACCGAGAAATAGAAAGTAGTTTTGGTCGAAATACAATTCTATCTCGGGTCCGGTAGTGAGTTCGGGCGCACTGGAGACACCTTTTATG
>JAJFLT010000176.1 GCA_021772555.1 Opitutales bacterium
GCTCATGGAGATGATGATCACTATGCGTTACGATGCCATGGCCATCGGTAACCACGAGTATGACTACGGTTGGGAAAATCTTCGCAAACAGAAAAACCGGGTGCCATTTCCTGTTCTGGGCGCCAACATTTTCTATAAAGGGACCGATATTCCCTACGCCCAACCTTACACCATTGTGGAAAAAGAAGGTTTCCGCATCGGAGTGATCGGGATTATCGGTGAGGATGCCCGTAGCGTGGTACTGCCGTCATTTGTGGCGGAACTCGACTTTCGCAACCCGGAGCCGATAGTCCGCGAGGCGGTCGCCTACTTGAAACCGGATGTCGATTTGGTGGTGGTTTTGGCGCACATGGGCTTGACCGCCCCCATGCAGACAGATGCCGAGGCTCATCCCGAAATCCAGCGCGGTGTGGAGGCGGACCTGGCTTTGGCGGGAGCGGTTCCCGGGATAGACGTTTTCATCGGTGGACATGCGGACCACGGGACGGAAGAGCCAATTGTTCATCCCAAAACAGGGACGCTTGTCGTTCAAACTTACGGTCACGGCATCAAGTTGGGCTATATCAAGTTAAAATATGATATGAACGCCAAAAAGATTGTTTCCTACGATGGAAAACTGTTGCTGGTCGAAAGCGAAAAATTAATGCCCCATCCGCTTGTGGCGCGAAAAATTGAACATTACCGCAAACAGTATCCTGAAATTGAAGCGGTCGTTGGTCAGCTTGAACAAAGGCTGATTCGTAGTTACAACACGGAATCTTCCCTCGGTAGTTTTGCCGCTGATATCATGCGCGCTTCCGCCGGGTCCGATGTTGCTTTTATCAACGCGGGTGGCTTGCGGTCCGACCTTCCGGAAGGGGAGGTATCCTATGGAAATGTCATAGACGCTTTTCCTTTTCCCAACCGTGTCGTTTTAATGGACTTGGCCGGAAAGGATATTCTCGGTCTTCTCGAGCAGTCGATGACACTCGAGCGGGGCATGATTCAAGCGTCGGGACTCGTTGCCCATTACGATTTGAATCGACCGATAGGCCAGCGTGTCGTAGATCTTGAAATCGGGGGAACCCCGGTGAACCCGGAGCGGAAATACCGGGTTGCAGTGGCGGATTTGCTGGCCGAGGGGGCCGATCTTTATTCTTCTTTCCTGAACGGTGAAATAACGCGGGGACGGGATAAAAGCCCAAAAATTTCAGAAGTCATCTTGCAATATTTTTCCGATGTCCCGGCACCCGTTTTTCCAAAATCGGGACGATTAATTCCAACCAATAAGAACCATTAAATACCATATACAATTAGATAAAAATATAATCGAGGGCGCTGAATATGTTCTCTTGCCGGGTGATCCCGCCAGGGTGGAAAAAACGGCAAAATATCTCGATGAGAATGCAAAATTTCTTGCCGCGAATCGCGAGTACACTTCATTCCTGGCGACCCTTTGCGGCCAAAAGATCCTGGTCTGTTCGACCGGAATCGGGGGGCCGGGGATGTCTCTGGCCCTGGAGGAACTGGCCGATATGGGGGTTAAAAATTTTTACCGCATCGGAACGACGGGGGCGATTCAACCGAATATTTCCGTGCCGTCCCTCATAATTACCAGTGGATCGGTACGATTGGACGGAGCTTCGACCCATTATGCGCCCATTGAGTATCCTGCCGTGGCGGATCTCGACCTAACCAATTCCATCGTCGATGCAGCTCGTGCATCGGGACTCGAATACCATGTTGGTATAACGGCCTCGGCGGATACTTTTTATCCGGGCCAGGAACGCTACGACACCTTTAAAGGCTACGTGATCCGGAAATTTCAGAACAGCATGAAAGAGTGGCAGGCACTCAATGTTCTCAATTATGAAATGGAATCGGCCACCCTGCTGACCATTATCGCCACCTTCGGTCTAAAAGCGGCTTGTGTCGCCTCCACCATTGTCAACCGGACTCGTTCCGAAACGCCCGACGACGCAATTCTGAGCGAGGCGGAGTCTAATTTGGCCATTGTTATGAAAAAGGCCCTCGAAATCCGCTTGGCCTGAGCGCATTGTCAAATGTTGGATATTCTGGTTAATATAGTGAGGGGCCTATTTGGTCTCGCGGTGTTGATTGCCCTTTGCTACGGATTGAGCAAGGATCGTAAACATATCGATTGGCGACTGGTTTTCAGTGGTATCGGGTTGCAGTTGATCATTGCCGTATTGGTCGTGAAGGTGAAGTACGTGGCCACTGGTTTCGAGTTGGTGTCGAAGTTATTTGTCAAAATCCTCCAGTATTCGAGCGACGGTTCACGGTTTATTTTCGGCAACCTGGTGGATGATGCGGCCATAGGGGCGCAGTTCGGTTTTCAGGTGCTCCCCACCATCATTTTTTTCTCCGCCCTCACCTCCATGTTCTATTATTTGGGTATATTGCAGAGAGTGGTTTTTGTTTTTGCCTGGGTTATGAATCGGACCATGCGCCTTTCCGGGGCCGAAAGCATGGCTGCGGCGGCCAATATTTTTATCGGACAAACGGAGGCCCCGCTTCTCGTCAGGCCTTATCTGGAGCGGATGTCGCGATCGGAGCTGGCCTGCCTCATGACGGGCGGCATGGCAACCATTTCGGGGAGCGTCCTGGCCGCTTACATGGCGATTTTAGGCGGCGACGACCCGGCCGAGCGAATTATTGTCGGCAAACGCCTGTTGACGGCATCCATCATGGCTGCTCCCGCCGCCATAGTATTGGCCAAAGTGCTCTTCCCGGAAACAAAGCGGATCGACACCCATTTGGAGGTGCCCAAGGAGTCGATCGGGTTAAACCTCTTTGATTCCATCACGGCGGGGACCACCCAGGGCGTCAGACTGGCTGTTATTGTGGCTGCCATTCTCATCGTTTTTATCGCTCTGATTGCGATGATCAACTATATCCTGATCGAATGGATTGGCTCGGTATGGGGCTTTAATTCCGTTATCGAGTCTTGGACGGACGGCGCTTATGAAGGCCTCTCCTTGCAATTACTCTTCGGGATACTCTTTTCCCCGGTCGCTTTCATCATCGGGGTCGATTTCGGCAATCTGCTGACAGTCGGGCAGTTGTTAGGAGAGAAACTGGTCCTCAATGAGTTTTTTGCCTACATCACCCTTGGGGACATGATTAAAGACGGCACCCTGACCGATCCCAAGGCCACCCTAATATCGACTTTCGCCCTCTGCGGGTTTGCTAATTTTGCCTCTATCGGCGTCCAGATCGGAGGGATCAGCACCCTGGCTCCGGGGCAGCGGGACAAATTGGCCAAAATGGCTTTGCGCGCGCTAGTGGGCGGAACTTGCGCAACATTGATGACCGCTACTATCGTGGGAGCGATTTCAGGATAAACATAAAAAGTATTTTATTACGGAGATGGCATTGGTATTTGAAATCTTACGAGCATTGCTCGGTGCAGGGGTCTTGATCTTTTTTTGCGTGTGGCTGAGTGAGGATCGCAAAGGCATCAGCAAACGCCTAGTCTTGGGGGGATTGGGGTTGCAGATCATTATCGCTTTGTTGGTATTGAAAACCCCCTACATTGGAGGCGGACTGGAATTTATCGCGCGGTTGGCGGTCTACCTGATGGAGTTTTCCCTGCAGGGAGGCGAATTCCTTTTTGGAGAGTTGGCGTTAGATTCTTCCTACGAGGCCATATTCGCGTTTCGGGTATTGCCCTCAATCGTGTTTTTCTCCGCCTTGACTTCGATTCTTTACTACATGGGTATTTTGCAAAAGGTGGTTTACGCATTTGCCTGGGTGATGCAGAAAACAATGAAACTTTCCGGTGCGGAAAGCCTGGCTGCCGCAGCCAACGTCTTCATTGGTCAAACGGAAGCGCCTCTGATGGTGAAACCTTACCTCGAACGCATGACCCGTTCGGAAATAACCTGCCTAATGGCGGGCGGCATGGCCACATCGGCGGGAGCAATATTCGCCGCCTATGTTTCCATTTTGGCCGGTGATGATCCGGCTCTTCAGGTGCTGGTGGGCAAGCGACTGATCTCGGCTTTCATCATGGCTGCTCCAGCTGCTATTGTCTGCGCCAAGATTCTGCTTCCTGAGCGCGAAGAGGCGGATACCGATTTACGAGTATCGAAGGAATCGATAGGGATTAATATTTTCGATGCGGTGACGGGCGGAGTAACCCAAGGAGTCAAGCTTTCGGTCAATGTGGGCGCGGTAGTCCTCGTGTTTGTGGCCCTGGTAGCGATGCTCAACGACCTGACAGGTTGGCTGGGCGGTGTTACCGGGTTCAACACAGTCGTCAAAGAGGCTACCGATGGTGGTTTCGAGAGCCTGACTTTGCAGTTTATTCTTGGTGTTGTTTTTATGCCGGTGGCATGGCTGGTAGGAGTCGATGCCGGGAATCTTTTGAGTGTGGGGGTGCTATTTGGAGAAAAACTGATCCTCAACGACCTGGTGGCCTACACAACGATGGCCGAGATGGTCGGCCAAGGCAACCTGACCACTGAAAAGTCGATCGTCGTTTCCACATTCACCCTGTGCGGGTTCGCCTCATTTGTTTCAGTGGGAGTGCAGATCGGCGGAATCTCAGTGCTTGCCCCCGGACAAAGAGGCAATTTGGCCAAAATGGGAATCCGCGCCATGATCGCGGCATTTTGCGCCTCCCTATTATCCGCTAACCTGGCCGGATTATTGATTGGCTGACGAGGCGAAGAGACGCCTTTTATTTTAGAGCAGGCTCATGTTTCCAACGTGAAGGCGCCGGATAATCATCACCTTTGGTGTAGTGATTATAAAAGGTTTCCCGTAGATTCAGAAACTGGTCGAAATTGACCACCGTCTCCGGATTTTCGCCGCTTTGCACGATGAAGTCGGCCTCCGGCGGGTAACAGGCCAGTTCGACATTGCGCAAATGGTCCGCCTCACTGAGGTGAGGCTTTAAACCAATATTGTTGGGCGCCTTGGGATTCTGGTAACGGATATCTATGCTCCAGCGAACCTTGTCCGTTAGATTGGCGGTGGAGTTATGGGGGGTCATATTGGTCAGAATGACGACGCTTCCAGCATCAACCTGAGCGGCCATAGCTTTTTGTCCCCCTTCGGGCAAATCCTCATCTTCGATGACGAGGTAGCCTTTTTTCTCCTGGCTCCAGAAGTGCTCGATAACTCCCTGTTTGTGCACCCGGGGAAGGATTCTGAGGCAGCCGTTTTCCTTGGTGGCTTTGACCAGTGGAATCCAGAAAGTTAGGATCAAATGAGGGTCGCATTGTCCGGCGAAGTATCCGGCATCCTGGTGCCAGGGGACCTCCTTCGTTTTGTCTCCGGGGACTTTTGTCCTGAGCCGATAGATCGAAGAGGATACGAGTTCCGAACCGATAATCGATTCGGCCAGGCGGAGCAGTTTGGGGTGTTGAATGAGGCGAAAGATCTCTCTTCCCCGAAAAC
>JAJFLT010000177.1 GCA_021772555.1 Opitutales bacterium
CGGGCACGACCTGGACGACCGTCAATACCGGCTTTGAAGGTACTGACAGCGAACGGATTTGGACAATGGTTTACGATCCCGACAATACCAGCGTCCTTTACGCAGGCATAACGGATGGAACCGCCGACAGTACCGTTGCCAATGGGGGCGTTTATAAATCCATCGACGAGGGATTGACCTGGAGTAAATTGGACAGCGCCACCGCGCCCACCGGCCAGGTCATCGATTTGGCCCTGGCTGGCGACGGCACACTTTATGCGGCCACGGCGCCCGTTTTTACGTTGCTGGAGGAGGGGACGGGAACACGCCAAGGTGGTCTTTACCGGTCTGCCGACGGTGGGAGCACCTGGATGCGTGTTTTCGAAGGCTTACGGGCCGATTATGTGGACGTCGCTCCTACCGATTCAAATGTCGTCGTGGTCGGAGTCTCTTCCCTTTTTGTATTCAATGAAGCTCACGATGCCGGGACATTCATTAGCCGGGATGGGGGGCAAACCTTCCAAAGAGAAATAGACGGCCTGACCCATACTCGATTGTGGATGGTGGAGTTTCACCCCAACAACAGCGATCTGGTATTTGTCGGCACTGGCGGGGGCGGTCTCTTTGCCGGAACGGGAGCGATTGGTAATGGGACAGGCGGTTGTGAAGATCCCTTTGGCAGTGTGGGTATTTCTGGTTTTCCAGGTTGGAAAGCCTCGCCCTGGTATTTCAACTATAATGTCGATTTTTGGCCCTGGATTTACCATGACGAACATGGCTGGCAATTCAATTTTTGCGGCAGCACGGAGGATGTCATATTTCTTTGGGATCTTGGGCTTGAAGAATGGATATTCCTCAACCAGAACACATACCGCTGGGAGTTCGAGTTCGGAGATGAAGCGGGCTGGATATGGACATTCGCAAACAACGTTCCGGGTAGTCGATTTTTCCAGAGGATCGACGACGGCAGCATTTTCAGTGTGCCGCCCGGGTTGTAAAAAGATCGTGTAGTCACGCATTTCTGACAATTCAAAGTTGCTATACCACCATAATTTCGTAAGAATGGGGTATTTATTGGAACTGAGGTCCAATTCCAATTTCATGATACCTTCCGGAGAAGGCGAAACGACAATCCATAACCCAATTTTATACCATGCTTTCTATTCTTGTTTCTCATAAAAATCGTGCCTGTGTAATTATCTCAACCCTGATAGGCAGCTTCATGGGCCAGGCATGTTTGGTCGCCCAGGACGCCGATTTGATCGCCATCGGGAAAGAGAAATTTCATTCTCAGGATTCCGCTTCAGGAGCGCTTCTGGAGGATTCTGAACCTTACGGCGCTTTTGTATTTATCGGAGAAAGCTCCCCGGGTTCGATATTGGCCAATCCGGTGCCCTTTATTTTAGAGCCAGATACGACTACGACCCAATTAACCTTTGATGAAGATGGTTGGAATTTTGAGGGTGATTATGATGATATGGCCACTTTGGACGCAGAGGCCCCCAACGGCACTTACACCATAAATTACACCGGTGCCAACGATGGCGCGGTGTCCGGCTCGTTGACCATCTCCGGCGATGCCTATCCCAATGCCCCCAGCCTCACCGAGGCGAGCTTCAACGCCTTGCAGAGCGCCACTTTTAGCTCGGGATTCACCATCGAATGGGTGCCGTTCCAAAATGGAACCGCAGACGATTTCATCAATGTGTTCATCGAGGAGATTTCCTCTCAGGGCGGGGAAGATGTATTTGAAACGGCACCATTCGAAATTCCCGGGACGGCCACTACTTTCGACGTACCCGCCGGCATTTTGACCGATGGTGGTGGCTACGAGGTATGTATCGAGTTTTTAAAAGTTGTCGATACCGCCATGATCGGAGGCGCCCAGGCGGCTGCTTTTTACGGCTCGGATAATTGCGTCGGGTTTGGAGATACCAGCCGCAAGAGTTTGCAAATCGGCTTTTTCCAGAATGCCGGTTCGTTCAATGCGCCCGCCGGTAACCAGGTGACAACCAATATTTTCCCCGTATCCAATCAGATGTACAACCTGACCTACGGATTCGAGGATGATGCCGCCAATTTTCCCGATCAAAATTTGATTATTTTTGACGGTCCGGCCGGGTCACCATTGAGCGGGGTTTTAGCAACCGGTTTTTTTGGTCCAGACCAAGGTGTTGGCTTCGGTAACTATGCTACTGTGGGTTTTCCCCTCCCGGTCGATGTTTCCGCCCTGTCCGGCACTTATCGGGTAAGTATTTCTGATGCGGAGATTTTAAGAAAGGAAGTGGATTTCCCCTCTCTCGTCGATCAAAGCTTGGTTGTGGTTCCCACTGTCAATTTGAACCTGGATAATACGATTCAGAGCATCGATATAGATTTCAAAGATCTGGCAAATCAGGATCCCTCATCCACGGATTTTATCCGAAATATATCCATAACCATTTCCGATGAAAGCTTCACGCCGATTTTTCAATCTTTTAACATCTCTCCAACCGTCTCGAGTATTGTGCCCTCATCCCTGATAGCATGGGATAGTGTTCAGGCGATCGGGTTTTTCTACTCCACGCAGTCGGGTGGGTTTTACGACACCCAATATGACAAGAGTATAAACCAATCTGAACCGGATGTTCTTGGCGGGACTGACATTGAGGGTTTTCCGGGTTGGAAAGGCTCTCCTTGGTATATGAATTACAATGTCGACTTCTGGCCGTGGATATTCCACGACGAACACGGTTGGCAGTTTGTGGCGACAGCAAGCACAAGCGACGTAATTTTCGTGTGGGATCTGGGTTTGGGAGAATGGGTATTTTTTAACGAAAATTCCTACCGTTGGATATTCATATTCGGTGGCGACAATGCCGGTTGGGTCTTCACTTTTGGTGACAATCGGCCTGACCGCCGCTTTTTCCAGAGACTCGACGATGGCAGCCTCTTCAGCGTGCCCCCCGGACTACCCGTCAATTAGCGGACTTCCCGCAACATTTTTTGAACTTTTTGCCACTGCCGCAAGGGCAGGGTTCATTACGGCCCGTATTGGGTTGAGTTGACGGTCGTTCCTTTTTATTTTCTGTGGATATTTTCGCAGGAGATTTATTTGGACTTTGAGAAAAAAGCCGTCCGAATCCGCTTACGGTCATTCCAGATAAAAACAACGCTAGTGCGGGCAGAATGATATAGTTTACGGGGAGCAGTATCAGGCGCTCCTTCATGATATCGAGAGTTCCTATGCCGTGTTCCAGATAGTAATTGAATAGAATGTAGGATTGCACGACGTGGAGAAGGACCGCGAAAACAGTCATAAAAAAAATGCCGAAAAGCATTTGTGGCAGGGTGGTCGCAAAACGTTTGAGGGGGAAAGCCGCCAGTAGAATGACCGGCAGCAGGAGGGCGAAATTCTGATGTGATTGAGCGGCGGCATGGATCGTGACCGTGGCCAGGCTTTTGGTGGGGACAAGGGTCTGTGGATTTTGCGGGGAAGGTTGCATGGACATGATTTCCACCGGATCGATTAAACGGTCCGCAACCCATTGGGAGGTATTTTGCAGTATGATACCCACCGGTTTTTCCAGTCCCGCGTGCCTCCACAAAAATATGCAGATGCCCATGACCAGGAGCGCTCTGGCAAAACCCCATAAGAGGGTCCCCGGAGCCGGAATTTTCTGGATGATATCGAAAATATCAGGTTTAGCCGGTGAGGAACCCATGCTTTGGTATTCGTTGAAAGAGGTAGTTCAGGTAGCTGGGGCGGCTGTGGGAACTCTTCCTTTAATCGTTCGAGCGGCCCAGAAATTCCAGAAGATAAAAACCATGGCGATGGCGAAAATTTGGCCCACCACGGTGTGATAAAACGAGAAGTCGTTTTGATCTTCGACCAGGAACAATGCTGCGACCAAACCGGCCACCCGCACCTGATTGATAACGAAAACAAACAAAAGACCTCCCGAAAGCCCGAGCAACCGGGACCGCCACGGGCAGGGAAACGGCAGAATGGCGCTGGCTAAAATTAGGTAGGCCAGAACGCCGTCGCATCCGTAGCCGATGG
>JAJFLT010000178.1 GCA_021772555.1 Opitutales bacterium
AACGCTGCCCTCAAGGGTTTTGCCGACAGCAAGTCGGACGGTATCATTCAGTTTTCCACTGGAGCGGGACAATTTGCCTCCGGGCTGAATAACAATGACGCCGCTTTCGGCTGTATCCTTCTGGCCGAAGCCGCCCACCGCCTGGCTCAACAATACAACGTCGTCGTCGCTCTGAACACGGATCATTGCCAGCCGGAAAAAGCGGAAGGCTTTTTGCAGCCACTGATCGAGGAAACGGCCAAACGTCGGGCTCGGGGCGAGACCAATCTATTCCAAAACCACATGCTCGACGCATCAGCCCTTCCTCTCGAGGAAAACATGGCCATAAGCCGGGAATACCTCAAGCTCTGTGCAGAAAACGAAATTATCCTTGAGGTCGAAGCAGGTGTCGTCGGCGGAGAAGAAGATGGTGCCGCCGGCAATGAAGACACCCCGGCGGAAAAGATGTACACCACCCCGGAGGATATGGTCGCCGTTCATGAAGCGCTTCACGGGCTGGGTCGTTTTACTTTCGCAGCTACTTTCGGCAATGTGCACGGTCATTACAAACCGGGCGCCGTCAAGCTACGGCCTGAAATTCTCAAACAAGGGCAGGAAGCCGTCATTTCGCGCTATGGGTCCGAGGCCGAATTCGATTTGGTGTTTCACGGTGGTTCCGGCAGCGACTTGTCGCAAATCCGGGAAACGCTAGCCTACGGGGTAATCAAAATGAACATCGACACCGATACCCAGTATTCTTTCACCCGCCCCATTGCCGATCACATGCTGAAAAACTACGATGGCGTCATGATGATTGACGGAGATATCGGTTCCAAAAAATTCTACGATACTCGCTCCTACCTGAAAAAAGCGGAATCCGCCATGGCCGCCAGGACCAGCCGGGGGTGTGATGATTTGCGATCAACCGGCAATACTTTGTTCGGCCAAATTTAATCGCATCGATTATTTACAGAACCTCAGGGCAACCAAGGGTATTTTCCGAAATCGGGTTCCCTTTTTTCCAGAAATGCCCGGTGCCCTTCGCTTCCCTCTTCCGATAAATAATAGAGGAGAGTGGCGTTACCTGCCAACTCCTGCAATCCGGCCTGTCCATCCACATCTGCATTGAAGGCCGACTTCAGGCAACGTATGGCTAAAGGGCTTTTTGCCAGAATTTCCCGCGCCCACTGTATGCCTTCATTTTCCAGTTCCTGGACCGGCACAACCTTGTTCACCAATCCCATATCGAGCGCCTCTCGCGCGTTGTAGCGGCGGCACAGATACCAGATTTCCCGCGCCTTCTTTTGCCCCACAATGCGCGACAAATAGCTCGCACCAAACCCGCCATCGAAACTGCCCACCCTCGGCCCCGTCTGGCCGAAAACGGCGTTGTCGGCTGCGATGGTCAAATCGCAAACCACATGAAGCACATGCCCACCGCCGATCGCAAAACCGGCCACCAGGGCAATCACAACTTTGGGCATGGAGCGGATAAGCTTTTGTAAATCGAGCACGTTGAGCCGTGGTGTTCCCTCCTCGTCTTTATAGCCGGCCTTTCCCCGAACGCTTTGGTCGCCCCCCGAGCAAAATGCATATTTGCCATCCGTGTGCGGCCCGGCGCCGGTCAATAAAACCACCCCGACGCGTGGGTCCTCCCGGGCATTGGAAAAGGCATCGATCATTTCCGTAACGGTTTGTGGACGGAACGCGTTGCGTTTCTGCGGACGATTGATGGTCACCTTGGCGATGCCATCCATCTTTGCATAGAGGATATCCTCGTAGTTTTTGGCAATTTCCCAGCGCTTATCGGTCATGTTAAAAATGTTCTAAATATTCAATTGATCCGCAATTTCAGCAAAAGTTTTTCGCCGCCAGGCAATGTCCTTTTTTCGGTCAGTACTAATTTCTATGATACTGAGGCCGGTCGTTGGCAATTTTTTTACCATCTCGGGAAGTTTATCCAGGTTTTTCAGTTTCACATGCTCGATACCGTAAGCCTTGGCTAGTTTGGCGAAATCAACCTGTTGCGGAGTGGCAAAAAATTCCTCGAAAGGCGGATCAAATTCTGCCACCGGTAAGGTCTCAAAGATGCCGCCCCCTTTGTTGTTGATGAGAATGATGGTCAAGTGGCCCCTGAAACGCTTCGAGATGAGAAAACCGTTGGTGTCGTGCAGAAGGGCCAAATCACCGGTCAGCAATACCCCGCTCTTGTTATCACCGTGGGCCGTCCCCAAAGCAGAGGACAAAGTGCCGTCGATCCCGTTCGCGCCTCGGTTACAATAAATTTGCGCGGCCCGGTTTCCCGGTTCCCAGAAATATTCCATGTCCCGCACCGGCATGGAATTGGCCACAAATAACGGCGTTCCTCGCGGCAATGAGCGGGACAATATCGAAGAAACCTTGCCCTCGAAAGAAAACCGGCAATCGCGCAACCGGCGCCTCACCAAGCGCAAGGCAGTAGATTCCAATTTTTTCCACCGCTTCGCCCAGGAATTGCTTTTTAAGCTCTGCAACTTCAGGGAATGCACCAACGCTTCCACCGGCAGACGAAAATGAAGCGTCTCGCGATGCAATGGGTCGAGATTGTCTTGCCCCGGATCAATGATAGCGGTCCTGCAGGGATTTGCTTCCAGCCACGCCCGCAGTACCTTGCTCGTCGGTGGAATTCCCAGACTGAGAACAATTTCCGGTCGAAGTTGCCGGGCTAAAGATTCGTTTCTCAAAATCAAATCATACTGTGTTATGAGCAGAGGAAATTCTTTTTTAAAATTGCGCAAGGGGCTGAGGGCATCGGCCAAAACGGGCCAACCGGTCGCCCTGGACAACCGGGAGACCGCCGCGATGTATTCGCTGCAATTATCCGGCTGCACGGCGCCCACCGTTATGAGGCCCTTTCCCCCCTTCGCAATCGACTTCCTCAGCTCTTGCCAGGCGGGTTCCTCTTTATTTTTTACCCCCTCCAATTGCAGGAAGGAGGGCGGCTTTACGGAAATCACCAGATTCTTCAAAAAGGATTCGTCAATAATAGCCGCATCATCGGCCTTTTTCTCCGGCCCCAACGGATCTCGAAAGGGAACATTCATGTGAACCGGGCCGGGCGATGGTATACCGCAGCGCTCATAAGCATGAACTAGCGTTTGTCGTAAATACCGAAGCCGCAACCGTTCCACTAAAGGTGTGGACAGTTCTTTATACCAATTGCAGAAATCGCCGTAGATTTTTTGCTGATCGATGGTTTGCCCGGACGAACATTCGCGCATCTCCGGTGGTCTATCCGCCGTCAGAATCAGGAGTGGAATCCGACTCATCCTGGCCTCGACGACTGCAGGATAATAATTCGCCGCCGCCGTGCCCGAAGTGCAAACCAACGCCACCGGTAGCTTCTTCTGCCGGGCCAAACCCAAAGCAAAAAATGAGGCCGAACGCTCATCCAAAATCGGAATCGCCTCCAACCCCGGATGCCGGCTAAAGGCAAAAGTCAATGGCGTCGAGCGCGAACCCGGAGAAACCACCACATGCCGCAGGCCCAATTGCCACAACACTTCAGCCAACACCGCACCCCAGACGGAGTTCGCATTGCTGCGGCTCAAAATATCGAAAGTCCTGAAATCCTTTTTCATCGAGATCACCTGAGATTAGCCAGCATGGCTTTCAATTTCAAGTTGGTTTCCTGGTGTTCTTTTTGTGGATCGGAGCCCTGGACGATGCCGTTACCAGCGTAGAGTCGAGCGTGTTGGCCATCGATGAGAGCGGAGCGAATTGCCACCACCATTTCGCCTTCTACCCGGTGGTTGAACCAACCTATTGCACCGGCGTAAAGTCCTCGGTCGAATTTTTCGATTTCGGGGATTTCCGGGATGGCTTTTTCCCTCGGCGAACCACCCACGGCCGGTGTCGGAAACAGTTCGGCCAAAATGTCGAGCAAATGAATTCTGTCAGAAATCTCCGCTTCTATGGGTGAGCGCAAATGTTGAACGTTGGACAATTGCAAAAGCCGGGGTTGATCCGGGGCCTGTGGTTCCAATCCAAGGTTGCATAAACGACGCTTGATGGAATCGATCACCACACGGTGTTCATGCAGATCTTTGGCGCTCTCCAGCAGGCTGCGGGCCAGGTGGGCATCCTCTCGGGCGGTTTTACCCCGGCCCGCCGTCCCGGCCAAGGCTTCGGTTTGTAGGAGATTGTTCTCTACCAGCAAGAGGCGCTCGGGGGAGGCTCCGATAAAGCTTTGGCCCCGTCCATTGCCAACCGAAAAGGAATAACAACCGGGATAAACCTCGCGCAGACGATTGAGGGACTGGAGCGGATGAAGGCGCTTTCCGGTCGAAATATCCACCGCTCGGGCCAGCACGATTTTTTCATACCGGCCTTCGGCGATTCGGGAAATGCCGGTGCGCACCGCTTCCTGGAATCCACCCTCTCCTTGCGCCTCGGTTATTGTCAATGAGTTGCGCTCGGGTCCATCCATTGAGTTATCCACCGATTGATAATCGAAAGAAGAAAACTTTCCGTGCGCGGCCCAAATTTTTTGGGCCAGTATATCCAACTCGGAATCCGGTTCGATCATGACGTTGGCCACGGCGACATATTTTCCACCCTTGCGGGACACTTGCCAACGGGGAACAAATAAGGTGGCCGGCGGATAATACGACTCCTCGCCCGCTTCGTCCAAAAAAGTAAAAGCGCAATAAAAATGGGGTCCGCTGAAGGGCAAATCCAAATCGCCCACGGCAATGGCATGGGAAAGAGTTTCCTCGGCAAAGCGCCGGGCGTTTGCGAATCGATTCGCATCGGTGAACGTTTTTGTGGCTATGGCTTCTGCCCCGGCCACGGCGTATTCTCGGGAAGGCTGCTCAAGGTAAAAATGCAATTCGCCGGGCTCGAAAATGGATTCCAGAACAGCCAGCGGATCGATGTGCTTCACCTCCAGCGAAATACTCGCCAATTTGGAATGGCGATCCCTGCGCGCTTCCTCCCGACAGCCTTTTAAAAACAAACCGAGCGCTTCAA
>JAJFLT010000179.1 GCA_021772555.1 Opitutales bacterium
GAAATCATCAACAAAGCCTGCGCACGCGACCTTCGCATCAAGTATGCCATGCAGATGTTCAGCATCAATCTCTACGGCCTGGGGCTTGATTTTCACCCCGTGCGGAGTGATTCCCGGAAGCAGTTGCAGTCCTTAGGCACATACCTATTGGAACGGGAGCCGGATCTTTCCGGGCAAACGGGTGCCACAGTGCCATCCGATGCCCTGGTTCCGGGTGAGGCGGATCATGTCCCCGCGATGAGCTATTTTATGCCGCTCGATGAGGCCCGTCGGGAAGGGCCCAGAAGGCTTCGGCAAGCTGGCGAACTGCTCGCAGGATTGCTTCTGGAAGTAGGGGATCGCCCACCTTTGCCCCACGATGGAGTCATTTACCAGAAGAAAGGCATCTAATAAATGATGACACTACCTAAATACCGAAGCCGCTACCTACCGGCTATGACTCAGGGGCAAATTGCGGCCATTGCCGACAAGGAATCCGTTCCTGTCATCATACCGACGGGAGCCATCGAACAACATGGGCCTCATCTGCCCGTCGGAGTCGATTCCATTCTCGGCCAGGCTTATCTGGGCGCCGCCTTGCCGCTGGTTCCCGATGACGTGCCCGTTCTGGTCGCGCCTCCCATCACCATTGGCAAGAGCGATGAGCACCGTGGATTTCCAGGTACCCTCTTTGTCTCGACCAAGACCCTTGGCCGGTTGCTTACTTCCATCGCCAGCCAGTTGCACGGTTGGGGTTTCCGCACCATTGCCATATTGAATACTCATGGGGGTAATATTTCCGTTTTGCGCTACACCATGCGCCAGATTCAGGTGGAACTGGGCATGAGGACCGTTTTTTTGACCTCTAAATATAAACCGGCACTCTCGCTCCAGGAAGAAACCTTTGGTTTTCACGCCAATGAATGGGAAACCTCAATCATGCTGGAAGTTACCGAGGGAATGGTGGACTTGTCACAGGCTGGCTGCGAATACCCCGCCCGACTCGGTGAAACCGGCATATTACGGCCCGAAGGCGCGCCTGCCACCTACACTTGGGTCACCGGAGACCTCTCCAAAACCGGCATCGTGGGTGACGCCGCCGCCGCCACCGCGGAAAAAGGTAAGGAGTGGTTTCAGAACTACACCCAAAGCCTGGCCGAGGAAATAACTAAACTTTCTGCCTGGGCCAAAGACCAGGCTGGCAAATAACGTTAACCAACTGCCTGGCTTGCGAAGCTCCTGCCGTAAAGGTTTGGCAATCGAGAGGCGCGTTAATACCATAGTTTGGACTCCTCGTTAAATTTGTTCAACTGCGAATCAGGCAATGAAAGAGGGAACCTTGATTCTAGCGACAATCCTTTTCTTTGGTTTATCGAGACTTATGGCCTCGTCCGGGCAAGATGCAGATATTCTCATAGCTGATTTCGAAGGGAACGATTTTGGCTCTTGGGAGGTTGGGGACGTGGCTTTTGGTGAAGGTCCGGCCCGGATTGGTAAAGAGTCGGCTCCCAGTGTCGAAGGATTTGAGGGGAATGGATTCGCCAGCAGCTATTTTGGAGGAAAAAGAGCGGAGGGAGAAATCACTTCACCTTCGATCGAGATTGAAAGACGGTATATCAATTTCCTCCTCGGTGGGGGTAAAGCCAGTGACATTTACGTTGGTTTACTGGTCAATGGGGTTCTCTTAAAATCTGCCCTACCGGCCAATCTCGAGCGGCTGGAATGGTTTAGCTGGGATGTTTCCGCTCTGATTGGGCAGAATGCCCGCATCCAAATTATGGACGACCGGCGCGGCGATCCCCAGGGATACCTATTTGTCGACAGCATTCATCAAAGCAACAAGGCGAGGGCAACACCACTGGCAACCAAGCCCCTGATCCGTGAAATCCTCACCGCCCATTCCCTCAATCCCGACCCCAGGCGGTTTCCTACTTTGGGAGTTTGGCAGAAAAGCGAATACTTGTACGTATCCGCTCGTTTTCCCGAAATACCTGGTTTCACCTGTGATAGCTGGTGCTACGAAATAGCGGATATTGATTTCATCGGCGCTGGTGCGGTTGAAGGCGGGATAGTCGAAATGGAACACCGTATCCGGCGGGGTAAACACGTTTTCCGGTTCAAGACCGAGGTAATACCGACACCCGGAGCGATCGAGTTTATAGTCAGGCCTGTGGCCGAGCCCGGTAATACGGAAAGCCTGCCGCAAAAGTTGCCCGTTCCCAATATCTGCTTTCAATTGAGGAGGTCTCCGCGTTTCAAAAGTGAAAAACCCGAAACCGATAATTATCCCGAGTTCGTTGAGCGGTGCTTTATTTTCACGGAAAAAGGACGCACCTTCCTACTCGATACCGAGCGGCGCAAAATTCCGGCCCGCCCACCTGACGACAAAGAAAACAACCCTCCCTGGGTGCAGATGTATACGGGATTGTGGAAAACGCCCCGCAAAGCTAGACCCGACAGCTGGGCCGATACCAGTTCCGACCGATACACGGTCCCGGTTATCGGAACGGTTTCCAGCGATCGCAAATACCTGGTGGCCTTGGCCGAAGATTCGGCCGATACGATGTCCCAGGCTTGGCATGACTGCCTGCACACCGCGCCCAAGTGGCAGCCCGAAAATGCACTCCCGGCTGAGCAAACCTGGCGTATGAAAATCTATCTTATGGAGAACGATCCCGAAGCGTTGCTGGCCCGTGTTAGAAAAGACTTCCCTAAGATCGATGAACCGGCCAAACATTCGGCCCCTTTGGGCCGATAAAGTTCGGCGGTGGGAAGCGGACTTGATCTACCGTTATTTAAGCCAAAAAATTAAGGGAAAAGTAAAAGCCACGATTGCGCACCATAAGGTATAAACGGGCAAATACCCTCCGATGATATTCGGGAGATTATCGAGGAGGCGTTTTTCTTTGATCGATCGATTTGGTAATAAGGAGTATTTCATCCCATTTGTGCCCAGGCGGGAAAGCTTGGTGCGTGGGCTATAATATATATTGCTTGGGTTTTACCTTAAAGAGTATAGCATATAAATATGTCAACTAAAGAACTGGCTCTAAAGACCATCGCGGAGCTTCCCGAAAATGTTTCCTGGGAAGACATTAAAGAGCGCATATATTTTATTTCGGCGGTGGAAAAAGGATTGCACGAACTAGACGTAGGGGAGGGAATTACCCACGAAGAGATTGTCCGTGAGGCGAAGGAATGGGTTTCAAGATAATATGGTCCCCCTCCTCCCGGGTGGATTTTCACAATCTCGTTTCCTATATTGCCCAGGATGATGTGCTTGCCGCAGAACGGATGGGTTTGCACTTAATCGCAAAAATCGAGCAAGCAGCTGAGTTTCCGTCATCGGGTCGGGTTGTGCCGGAATTTGGAGCGTCCCATGTCCGTGAATTGCAGGTCCCACCGTATAGGATCATTTACCGGGTAAAGGAGACGACTTCTATCATAGAAGTCGTGAGGCTGTGGCACGCGGCCCGGGGAAACCCCTGTATATGAAAGAATGAAATCCTGGTTCGGCTGCAAGAATGGATCAGAACGAGTATTTCATGCCGAAGGTGGCCAGGCGGGGAGCGCCGGGGCGGGGGCCATGCGGGTGCAGGGATGCGATGTAATTCTTATCAAAAAGATTGCTCACAACACCGAAGATTTCGAGGCCGGGGCGGATTTCGTAATTGGCGCTGATATCGACCGTTAAGTGGCTGTCCGTCTGGCCAAAACGGGCGTCCGCTCCCCCGGTGTTGGGGTTGATATCAACGGCCGAGTTGGCGGCGGTTGAAAATGTGTCGCCGACATAGGTGGCATTGAGGTAGGCGCTCGTTTTTCCGAATTCCAGGCCGGTGGATAAAGTCACCTGAAACTCTGGAATGTAGGGCACCCGGTTGCCGTCCATGCCACCCGCGAAAATGGATTCGGCATCCTTGGAATTGGAATTTCCATCAAGAGTGGCGTTGGTGTAGGTAAAGGCGATGGAGTTGGGATTGCGAAAACCCCAATCATTGGCGCTGGCGGGGTCGAAGCCGACCAACAACTCGAGCCCCCGGGTTTTCACCTGGCCGACGTTTTCCGTATCGCCCGCGCCCGCCCCGCCGATATTGTCGGCCACGATCAAATCGTCGAACGAGGTATGGAAGAAGATCGCTTCACCATAGAGCCCGCGATGGGTATCGTAGCGAAAGCCCAATTCTACGGCATCGCTTTTTTCTTCGGTTACCCCGTTCCTGATGCTGGCCCGGGGGCCGGGCGAGCCCACTCCCCGGTGGTATCCGGCGAAAAAGAAAACCTTGTCGCTGTATTGGTAGGTTGTCGAGATGCCGGGAGCGGCCAATTGCAGGTTTCCGGTCCCGCTGCCGGTGGGGAGATTGGATCCATCGGTGGTAAAATCGGTGTAGGAGAAATCGAGGGTCTCGAATCTTATGCCCGGTTGCACGGACCAGCGGCCGATTTTGATTTTGTCCTCCAGATAAAAAGCGAAAGCCTGGGTAGCCTGCCGCCGATTGCCATCCGAGCCATTGGCGCTACGAATCGGCTCTGCGAAATTCCCCTGCCGGTCTTGCTCATAAAGATCGTGCCACTGGAACCTGCGGATGCGGTCCCTGTGAAAGCGGAACCCAGCCTCCAGTTCGTGTCTCGCATCGCCGGTGGAGAATGTGTAATTGAGAGCGGTCTGCGCCCCAGCCATGTAGTAATCGCGGTTGTTGGCCCGCACGCGCAGGTCACCCGCCCGTTCGCCTTTGAGCAGTTCGAGGGCGAGACCATCGTTGCTGCCGGCCAGGGCGGCGGATAAGGACGCTCTTACCGGGCTGGCGTCGGGGACTGCTTCCCGGCCCTCGGGGATGCCGTTTCCGTCCAGGTCAATATCCCGGATGTCGTTCAGCTTATACCAGTTGCGGTGAAATTTGCTGTAATAGACGGTAGT
>JAJFLT010000180.1 GCA_021772555.1 Opitutales bacterium
GGGGAATGAGGGTGGCTCCGTCGCGGCGTGCTTTGATCAAAACCGCTTCTCCCGTTAAACCGGTGACCAGCAATTCCGGTGGGGCATCGGCCTCCAGAAAAACGAGCCGATTTTTTTGATCGGGATCGGCGGTCGGAGCGAGAAAAGTTACCTTCCCCTGTATCGGTTGGTTCGGGTAACTGGCGAAACGCATGGTGGCTTCCAGTCCTTTTTCCACATTTTCAAAATCTTCCTCACTCAAGGTCAGGTGCACAACCCTGTCATGCGATATCAATCGGCCAACTACATTGCCCGTAAATATGATGTCTCCGGGGATGACCAAAATCTCCGTCACGAGACCGTCGAAAGGCGCCCGTATTTTGGATTTTCCGATTTGGGCCTCTAGTTGCTCAATTTGATGTTCGAGCAATTCGAGGCTTTCTGCTCGATCGATTTTTTCCCGTTGCAACCAGATTTCCAGTTTCTGCAACTCCCGTTTCCGTTTTTCCAGGTCGGAGGCCGAAGATTGGCCGAATTCCTGCATCTGGGTGATTTTTGAAATCTCTCCCTCCAGGTTGGCAATATCCAGTTCCTGAATATAACCAGCTTGGGTACGCGCTTTGCCGGCCTCAAGCTGGATTTTCTTCATGGCCAAATCGATTTGCAGGTCGGCCGTGTCCAGCTCGACCAGCACATCACCTTTTTTAAAGGCCTTTCCCAGTTTGGCCAACGTCTCTATCACCCGGCCCTTTATTTCAGTTTTCAGCCTGATTTCAGTCGAGGGAACCACCTTGATGGTCCCCGTAACCGCGTTAACCGCCGTCCCAGTGGCGGCCTGGCCCACTGGGACCTTAATGTGCAGACGGCTGATGAGGATGTAACCCGCTCCCGCCAGAATTAAAATTGCAAGGATGCTTCGGAGTAAAATTTTCATAAAATCGCTGAAAGTGACCTTCTTTCCGTCAGGGCGTAACCGGCGCTTCGGGATGTTGTTGTAAAAACGGGTCTTCGCCCATTACAATATAAAGTCTGGATATACCGAGCAGATAATCGGCTTTGCTGCGCATGAGTTCGATATTGGCATTCTCAAAATTAATCGTTTCCTGGAGGTATTCATTGGGCGGAATAAGTCCCTCTTCAACTTGTTTTTCCTTGAGCGCGATTTGTTGATTCAGGAGGGATAGTTTTTTTTCACGAGTGGCCATTTGACGTTCGAGGAAGAGGATTTCCCGTAAATATTGGCGACCTTCCTGAGCCAGCGTCTTCTCGGCTTGTTCCAACTCCAATTCATACATTCGCTGCCGAGCGCGCGAGCTGGAGAGCATCCCTCTGGTTTCAAAACCGTCAAAAATGTTCCAGTTGACCTGGAAACCGGCAAAATAATTGAAACGGTTGATAAATTCATTCGTCGATACCGAGTCCACCTGATCTTGAAAAGCTCCCAGCACAAGGTCCACCTTGGGCTTGGTGCGCTGCCGGAGCGCCTTCCAGTTGAGTTTTTCAATTTCCAGGTTTTTCTGCCAATGCAGTATACTGGGGGCCTGTGGCAAAGAATTGTTTAAAACCTGCCGGATGCGATCCGCTTCCGCTTCTTCCAGGGAAGTAACCGCCGGGAATGGTTGATTACCCAAGGCGCCCGGCAGGACAATGCTACCTGTGGCCGCCCCGAGGCTGTCTTCAAGATAATAAATATATTTTTCGGTCGAGAGCAAATTTTCCTCGAACTGTTGCAGTAGAAGGCGGGTTTCCAGTAATTGCTGCGGCGTGGTCTGCCCAAGGTCTAGCAATCGCTCCTGGTTGCTGATAAGATTTTCGCCCAACTCCAGGTTTTTTTCATGCAATCGCTGAGATTGCCGGGTCAGTGCTAATTGCAGGTAGAGATTTCGCACATTGACCAACAGGTTCCCCTTGATGGTGAAAAGGCTCCCCAAGGCATTATCCACCCTAAGCTCCCCTATTTCCTCGCCCGCCTCCAGGCTCCCCCAATGGAAAAGAGGTTTTGTTAACTGCAAATTGGCATATAACTGTCCCTGGGTGTTCGAGCCATCAATATCATCGCGATTCTGGCTTCTGACGGTGGCCTGGCCAAAAGTATTGAGGTGCAGCTTTCGACGACCTTCGGCGGTGGCGAGGTTTCCTTCCGCCTCGTCCACCTTCAGTTGGCCCACATTGACGGTTGATGACCCCTTCAAGGCCTCCTCCAACAAAGCATTGAGTTCCGGAAAAAGACTCTCGGGCAGAACTTGCGGTCCGGCGGAAACCTCAACAGGTCCTAAGCAAACACACATACAAACCAGCAATCGGGTCATGCTTTGATGAATGTGTCGCCGAAATATAAAAATGGGATTCATGGACAAGTCGGTCTTCAACTTCATTGATTACCTATGAATGCTTAATTTATTCTTTTTTTCCAATCAAGAAAGCGTACAGGAGCTGGAAAAGTAGGCCTGTTTCCACAAAAACCGAGCCTAATATTACCAATTGGGGTATCGATACCCAAGATTTTTCCCCGGTCCTGTTCTGGTTACCGCCAGAATCATGTTGACAATTGCCGCCGGGAGCGAAAATCAACCAGCTTCGATAACTGGTCCGAATACGAGGGGTCTTGTTATTCTCTAACACATTGTCCATGTTTACTTATCAATGAAAAATTACGCCATCGTATGGCCCGAAATTCACGATGAAATTGGGGATTACAAAAAATACTTTACCGGTAAAGTCCTCAACGCGGGCGCCGGGGGAAGAGATATTTCCGACCTCGTGGAGGGGGAATTGTTCAATCAGGACATCGAAGAGGGTACCCACAACTCCAATATCGATATCTTCTCACCCCTGCACGATATCCCCAAGGAAGATGGATTTTTTGACACCATCATCTGCAACGCCGTCCTGGAGCACGTGGCCAATCCCCACGAAGTCATGACGGAGTTTAACCGGGTTTTAAAAACCGACGGCCTACTTTACCTGGTCATCCCCTTTTTACAACCCGAGCATCTCGATCCAACCGATTTTCAGCGATACACCAAGGATGGAATATGCAAGCTGGCGGAAAATCACGGGTTTGAAGTTTTGAAAGTCGGACCAATGCACAACATTTACCACACTCTGGCCTGGATTTCCGAACGTTGGCTCTGGTCTAAACACACTCCACTTTATAAAACATTGAGGTTTTTGCTTTTTCCCTTGTTACGGTATAAATGTGTGCATTCGACCAATTGCGTACCCAGCGCCGCATCGGCCTACCGGATACTGGCCCGCAAAAAGTAAATTTCTTTCCAGGTCGTGGAAAGCACATAAACATTTAAGAGTTTATTGAACAAGACCCTGCCAGACGCGCAAAAGCATCCATGAAGCATTGCATCATCACGATGGAAATTGCCGGCCCCACAAAAAATGGCGGCATCGGCACCCATTGCTATTACCTGGCCAAATTTTTACGCCAAAAAATGGGGCACGAAGTCACCGTCCTGCTCGGATGCCCATCATTGAACGAACAGAGTTCCTCCTACTGGAAATCGTTTTTTCGGAAGAAACTGGATATCGAATTCGAGCATACGGGCGATTATCCTCCATTTTCGGACCTGCCCGGATCGGGCCAGCTTCACTACGCCTATGAGTGGTCCTTAAACCTTTACCGGCGGCTCCGGGATGGTTCCTATGATATTTGCCATTTTCAGGATAACAACGCCAACGGTTTTGTCTCGGCCATGGCCAAAAAAACGGGCCTGCATTTCCACAACACCCTGTTTACCTGCACCTTGCACTCTCCCGACCAGTGGATTCGGAAGGCCAACCGCCAGTATTCACACACCGGAGGCAAAGACCTTCACATGGATTTCATGGAGAAACAGGCCGCCGAACTATGCGACCATATCGTGGCGCCGGTCCATTATATGTTCGAATACGCCAAAGGTCTGGAATGGAAAATCGGAGATAAGGCGAGGGTCATTCCCTATTTGATCGACGATATCGAAAAAGCGCCGCAGAGGGAGTTCAATCGAAAACACCTAATATTTTTTGGCCGATTAGAAACCCGCAAAGGCCTCGAAATTTTTGTTGATGCGCTGTTGCTGTTGATCTCAAAAAAAGAGTTTCGGGAAAAAGACCTGCAGGTCACCTTCCTGGGCAAACCCAACACAGCCTACGGTCCGGATGCCATTCAATACCTGGAAGAGCGCCGGAAAAACCTTCCGCCAAACCATGATTGGGATTTCAAAATTAACCTCGATCATTTTCAGGCCGTCGAATTCCTGCGCAAACATTCCGACGCCCTCGTGGTCATTCCTTCTCCGGTCGACAATTCACCGTTCACGGTCATCGAATGTCTGGAAATGGGACTTAATATAATCGCTGCCTCCTCTGGCGGAATACCGGAGCTATTTGGCAATGATGGACGTTTGTTTTCTCCAGACGTTGAGAATCTCAGGGCAAAGTTGGAGGAAGTCTTCAATGGGAAACTTCCCGATTTTTCACCCGACAGGTATAACCGGGAAAAGGCGAAAAAAGGATGGGCAAAATTCATTGACTTTCTCGGGGAGGAGCTGGTCGCCTTGAAAAAAGAATCTCATACCCAAACTCCATCCTCTGAACCTGAAACCTGCGTTATTCTAACCCAAAGCCAGGCTAATGGGAATCTTGCCCAAGCGTTGGAATCTCTCGAAAATCAAACCAACAAAAATTTCAGGCTCGTTGTTGCCGCCAATAAGTCGAGCGATTCGCAATTCGATGCATTGAAAAAGTCCCACCAAAAGTCTCATTGGAGTTTTATCAGAAATTCCCCGGATGACAACGGCGACAGCCCGGGAGGGCGCGTCCAAAATATCGGTTTATCGCAAACAGACTGCCAATACCTGATATTTATGGGAGACGACTGCCTGGCGGAACCCGGTATGGTCGATTCTTTGCAAAATGCATTGGAGCATGGCAAATTGGATGCCGCCACCTGTTATTACTGCAATTTTTCGGATGATGGCAAAGAAGGGA
>JAJFLT010000019.1 GCA_021772555.1 Opitutales bacterium
TGTAATTCGGCTTAATATTTTTAAGAGAGTGGATTTTCCCGCGCCATTTTTTCCAATAAGGCCTAGAATTTCACCCTGTTCCAGGGTAAAAGAAACATTCCGCAGAGCCCAGAATGTCTCATCGCGACTTGTTGCACTTTCTTGCCGCGCAGTAGTTTTACTAGTCGCGGAACGAAGGCGATTCCAATAATTGCTGACTTCCTCATGCAATGTGCTGGCACCGATCTGACCCAAACGATACGATTTTGAGAGATTATCGACTTCAATCACAGGCGTGCCCATTATCTTTTCTTGGAACCTTTCAGAATGAAAACTGACAGCCAAAAACTGGAATTAAACCGTATCAATGAAAGTCCGTTGAACTCGATTAAATACAAGAAAACCTGATACCAGGACTATCATGGTTACAATCAGGGATGTCATTAGCATTCCGGAGGGGAGGTTTCCAGCTCCCAAAAAAATTACGCGAAAACTCTCCACAACGCTCGCCATTGGGTTAAGCGCAAAAAGCCAATGCCAGTCGGTTGGAATCTTAGAGATTGGATATATAACAGGTGTAGCATAAAGCCAAATCTGAGTTAAAAACTGAAGAATATGGATCAGATCCCGGTATTTCGCGGTTAGGGAAGTAAACCAGAGCCCAACCCCGAGAGCAAATAATCCTGCATGCATAAGCACCAGCGGAAAAAGAAAAATACCCATTGTAACTCCAAATGTACTTCCAGAGGAAGAAAAAGCCTTGAGGTAGCCGTATATTAGAGCAAAACATCCCAACTGTATGGCGAAGGTTAGGAGATTGGAAACAAGGCAGGACAATGGGATGATCAAGCGCGGGAAATACACTTTGGAAAATAAATTCGCATGTCCTGTAAAGGTGGAAGCTATCCCGTTGAAAGACTGGCTGAAGTAGTTCCAGCCAAGCAATCCGCAGAAATAAAATAACATCGGTGGAACATCGTCCGTGGGAAGATTGGCCAAACGATTAAACACCAAGGTAAAAACTACAGTCATAATGACCGGTTGGATGACAAACCAAATCGGTCCCAATACAGTCTGCTTGTATTTGGAAACGAAGTCTCGTCTGACAAGTAATAAAAGTAAATCCCTGTAACGCCAAATTTCCCGCCAATCCAACCGGAACCAATTACGGTTGGCTTTGATTTCATAGTAGTGTGTTGAGGCCTCCATTTCAGAGCACAAACAAGCTACCGCCCCTGGTCGTTTGCTTTGGATTCACAAAACCAATTTTATGTTTCGGTCCGCGTTTTGTAGGCCACCGACCGTTGACTGTCTTTAAGGGACTCAGCCCGTGGATTTTCGTAAAAACGATTTGGGTTCGGATTTAGTCGATAATACGGTGCTGGTTGGCAAATCCATGGAGACTTGCCGACCTAAAAATTCAAGTAGCAGGTTGATGCGCTGACCAACAGGTATGATACCGCTTACTATCGCTTTTATATTCATGAATGGGCCTTCCGCGATGACCACTTCGCTACCCTCCTGGAAATTTTCTTGCCTCACTTGGCGGCATTCGGCCGGAATTTCTTTTTTCAATTCCTCTATGAAGCATTCGGGAATGGCCGGAAAATCCTGCCCATAGCGAACTACCCCGCCAATCCCCGGCATTGCCATCAAATGGCGATAATGGGTTTTTATGTCGCAGTGAATAAAAAGATAGCCGGGGAAAAGGGCTTCCGTAAATCTCATGCGACCTCTCCGGGTTTGCTTCAAATAAGTAATGCGGGGGCAGAACACTTCATGGTCAGAACGGGAACGGATAGCCGCCGCGGCAATGTGTTCCCTCTTGCTCTGCGTTTTCAAAGCATACCAGGCGGGTGGCTGCCCTGTTCTGGGGGAGGAATCAACCATTTGATTTCTAAAAGTCTATGAATTTGAGGACTTTGTCGATGAGATTGAGCCCGTTTTTTTGCCAACGCTCAATCTTCTCAATTCGACTCCGATAATGCCCCACCTGGTCGGAGGGAACGTTTTCCAGAAGTGGCTTGAGCACTTGCAACCGCTCAGCTGTGACCTCCAATTGGGGAGAAACCTCCTCCTTGAAAAATCCAGCCATGAGTTTGCGAAACTCCGATTCGGCAGAGAAAAAATCCTTTCGCTCACCGGGAACATAAACGGCTTTGACGGCCTTGAAGGCGCGCAATTGCTTCAAACCCTGGCTGGCGGTTCCGAGGCTGATTTGCAGCTTACCCATGATCTGGTCCATCGACATTGGCGCTGGCACGATGAATAAAAGTCCATATATTTCACCAATCGATTTGGGCAAACCGATTACTTGAACGGCCCGCACAAAAATGTCGATGACCTCCGCCTCAACTTCGGTCAAGGATTCCGTCTGAATTTCCATAATGGCATTCTGTAAACAAGGATTGTGGAAATTATTAATACAAAGGCAAGCTTAATTTCATTTATTAATGAAATAATTGATGTATTTGTAAGTTATGAAAATTAAATATTGTTCAATCTCAGCCACTGCATTTTTATCCACACTCACCAATGTAATCCGTAATTTTAGTGTTTTTTAGAAACAATAATCGGATTTTTAGTCATTTTCATTAATTTTCAGTCGGGAGTTTACGTTGCAAGTTATGCTTTTTTCTGCAATATTGTTGGTCATGTGTATTGGGGGGGGGTGGGTTGGTGTGGGGG
>JAJFLT010000181.1 GCA_021772555.1 Opitutales bacterium
GGACCTATTTTTTGAAAAGACCTGCCCCAAGATCGCTGCCCAAAGTTCCTGGGACGACATGCAGGTAATTTCTGGGCAGTTCCCTGCTCATTGATGCGGGCCTCGGTTCGTCCGTGACCAGCTCGACTTTCCCCGTTTTGATCAGATTGGACTCATCGAACCTGACCTCTTCTCCTGTTTCTCCTTTGGGTCCCCCGGCGTTTCCATAACCGGAATACTTCTCGACGCCGGTTATGATGCTGTCCCGCAAGCGATAGGTGCGGGTGTTTTTATCTCTGCGCATGAAGAAAAAATAACTGTCGGTAATAATATTGTGGTGGAAATCGAAATCATCGTCCGTATCTGTGACCCAGACACCTGTTCGATAGCCGCCGGCTACGATGCAGTATCGCATGACATTGCCTTTGCTCAAACCTCTTTGCGGGAACCAGAATACGACCGAATTTTTACAATTGTAGAAAATGCTGTGGTCAACCACCAAACTGTGGCCGTTGGCAATAATGGGCAGGTGGATCGGCAAGGCATGGCGATCTCCCACAAAGAGGCATTGGGTCACCTCCAGATCCACCAGGCTCTTGCCGTTGCGCCGAATGGGATAGTAACGGTTGTGGCGCGCCACGCTGCCCAAAAATTTTAACCCTCGAATAGTGACGTGGCTCACTTCAATCTGGAAACCATAGGTCGAGGTGCCCCGTTCGCCTACAAAATCCAGCGGTCCCGGATCCTCGATCGAGATGAAAACCGGCATGTCTACCGGTCGCCATGCGGGATCGTCGGGAAGCACGGAGGCCTCGATAACCAAACGTTCATCAGCCATGTAAGGGCGGTTGTTGGCGAAGAGGACGCGCCGGTCCAGGTCGTAAACGCCGGGGGCGATCTTGATGGTCGTCGGTCCCCCCACCGATGCGCTGTTTACCCGCGTCGCGGCATGATGGATAGTGCGATAAGGTTGCTCTTCCGTTCCCGGATTACGATCGTCTCCCCGCTGGATATCGACATGGAGTGTTTCACCGACGAGGCCTGGAGCCAGGATGCAACCGGCCAGGAGAAAAAATCCGGCGGTTAGGAGATGGGGCGAAATTTTTGATGAGAATTTACGATTTGTATTCATTATTCTTCCATTTGGGTTTCAATTTTTCCGCCACCCTGCCACTTGAAACTAATGGTCGCTAATTTAATCGGACAAAACGCCCGTTTTGGTGAACAACCCGCTGGAATTAAAAGGTAAATTGCGCCATTCAGCGAGCGCACTTGTCCCATCAATCATGCAGGTTGGTTCATTCTTTGAACAGTTCCTCCCTTAATCCTTTCGCCATTTATTGTCTTACTATTAGTTCGTGATTTCACCTGATCCCATAACCAGATTATAAAGGAGGTATTATTATGATTTTAAAATTTCCGATTCGAATGACCTTACTTTTCCTATATGGCTCCGTTAATTTGAGTGCCGAAAATTCGCGGGAAATTTTCTTCGATGATTTCGAGAACGGGTTGGAAAAATGGGACCTGAACAACCCCGCCAAGCTTCCCATAATTGATTCCGGTAATGATGAACATGGCAAGGCGTTGAGCCTTGTTCCGGGTGGGCACAATGTCCATGCACTGATAAAAAACTCCGATGGATGGACGAACATCAAAATCGAGGGAGATGTATTATTCCCCGATGATGAACACAATTATCTGGGGTTCATCTATAACTATAACGTTCGCGGGACGCGGGTCGATTACGGGTGTATTTATATCAAGGGCAATGGCAGTTATGTTCGTGTCAATCCCCACCGCGACGGTCATGTTTCGCGGGTCTTGCATGAGGAATACCGCACACCCCTAACCGGAGACGCAGCAATTGTTCCGGGAGAGTGGCAGCATTTTAAAATGGAGGTTATGGGAACCGTTTGTCATTTTTATGTAGGCGACATGGAGACGCCAAAGTTGACTTTTGATTTCCACGAGTTTTCTTCCGGCAGGGTCGGCTTTGAGCCCAGGGTGAGCGGTTCGGAATGTTGGATTGATAACATTTCCGTTTCTTCAATATCGGGCTTCCACTACGAGGGACCGGTTTTACCTGAAGGCATCGACCACAAACCGCATCAACTGATCACCGACTGGGATGCTATCGGCCCTTTTCGCAGAAGAGTGGACTCGATTGAAAAAGATGTCTTTTCATCGAATCAAACCTACACCGAAGTCAGAACTAACTCCCGGTGGATTCCCTTTGAAGCAGACGGTAGAGGTTGTGTGGTCAGCGGAAAAATCATCGAGTGGATGAGCGGGCGGAATTATGCTTATTTTCACTCCGAAATCATCGCCGCGAAATCGCAAAAATCGAAACTTCAGTTCAGCACCACCAACGATCTCCAAGTCTGGATTAACGGTCGCCCTGTGGGCGAGATCGGCCGCACGCAATTTGCCTGGTATGATTTCTGGGAGAATCCTCAACACGCTGGCGGCGAGATGGAGGTCACTCTGAAAAAGGGCGCCAACCATCTAGTTATCCTGGATCGCGGACTCGGTTTCAAGGGATACTCCGGGGATGGCTTTTATGCCCGTATCGCTCTCGAAGAGTAGGATCCGCGCGATTACGGGCCGATACTGACCTCATTCGGTCACCGCTTCGGGCTCAGTGGAGGCGTTTTGGGCGACCTTCCATTCCTGCAGAAGAGTCAGCCATTCTTTGCCATTTTCCCCGGAGTAGTTGAAATCGCCCTCGGCAGTCATGAGCCGGGGCAGTGCCTCTGGATACTGGGCCGAAATCCACTGCAGTAGGGGCGGCATTTTCAGCCTCATTTGTGCAATGCTTTCAGCGGTGAATCCCGAGGGTATGACTTCGATAATCAAACCGTCCCGAAAAATCAGCTCGGAGCCGGGTTCGTAGCCGGCTGCGTTTATGCCGAGCAGGTCGAAGAAGGCATTGTGCTCCATGATGCTCCCTAAAGTAATTGTGTTTCCCAATCCTTCCATTCCATCTACGGTCAGAACGCTACCTAGAGCGGCGTCCCATTCCATGATTTTACGGATGGCATCCTTACCCGCGATGATATCTCCATGCGGTGGAGAAATCTGGCAATACTCATCGAAATAGGAAAGGGTTTCATCGACATCTTGACGGTTGCGAGCGGCCATATAATCATCCGAAATATCTTCCAGGGTCCTTCGGGGTGTCGCCACCGGAACTGGGTCTACATCGGCAGCCTTTTGGTCGCTATCGCGCGTGCAAGAGAGAGGGAGAGGACCCAGGAGCAATACAGCCAGAAGTCCTAGGATAATAAAACCTGTCGACCTGTTTTTCATATGTGGAAAATGTAGAGATATTCGGAGCCTTAGACCACAGTTTAATTAATCGTTAATAACATGTGATAAGCCGGAAAGCCAAACCGCCCGGCGAAATGCCGGGCGGTTTGAGATATTTTAAGATTCAATTATGGTAATTGCATTGTGCATCAATCACCGGGTCCTCCACCGCCACAGACGATAAGGCTAACCAGATCAACTGCGCCGCAGGGTGTGGGCGCTCCATCTACTTCAACTTGCAGGGTGCCTATACCGTCTCCGCCTGAGCAGAGGAAAAAGACGCCGATGGTCAGTGTCTGACCCGGAAAGAGAGTCTCGGGAAGACCGAATAATTCCGTACCATCAATGAAAAATTGCAAAACCTGAAAGCCGAAATCACCGGTTTGTAAAATGGATGTGACACTTACCGGATCCACGCCTTCATTGGTGAAGTTCACATATTGAACATCACCTTCGAACGGGAATACAACGATATCCGTGTCGTAGGCGCAGCCATCCGTGCCGCAACTGCATTCTCCGGGATCGCCCTGCGGTCCCTGTGGTCCAATGTCGCCCTGTGGTCCTTGCGGCCCGAGATCGCCCTGTGGTCCTTGTGGTCCGAGATCACCCTGCGGTCCTTGTGGTCCGAGATCGCCCTGTGGTCCTTGTGGTCCGAGATCGCCTTGCGGTCCTTGTGGTCCGAGATCGCCTTGTGGTCCTTGTAGGCCGGTATCACCCTGTGGTCCAGCGGGGCCAGTGTCGCCTTGTGCTCCGGTATCACCCTGCGGTCCTTGTGGTCCGAGATCGCCTTGCGGTCCTTGTAGGCCGGTATCACCCTGTGGTCCTTGTGGTCCGAGATCGCCTT
>JAJFLT010000182.1 GCA_021772555.1 Opitutales bacterium
ACCACATCGCCCAGCCAATTCGGCATCCGTATCCAAAAACGAGTTTTTCGAGAATGCTCCTTGAAACCGTCAATTTGCTGGAATTGCTCCAGATAGCTCTTTTTGTGCTCCAGGCGCAATCGATGCCTTGGTTTATCCTGGGTTTTCCACCGATTGTGCAGCCATAGCCAGTCCGCGCAGGCATCGTCTGAGGATTTTAGGTGATCTTCCAACCATTGGTTGGAGGCCAGCGTCAAGCCCTCCGGGGTATTGGGGTAATCGAGGGTTTGAACTACCACCTTGCCCCGCCAAAAAGCCGTTCTATAGGGATAAGCAATCACCGCCGGGGCATTGAATTTGCGGCTTAAAAGCGACGGTAGTTCGCTTGCTGAGGCGACACGGTCCAAAAAGTAAATGAGCGTTCCGCTATTACCCGCGTTTTGGTCGAAAAGCACACCGAGCCAGCCACCTTCGCGGATCAGTGTCTGAGCCTCAAGAAAACCCTTTTTACGCGACACCAAACGTCCGCCGAATCGTTGCCTTGTATCGAGAATCCAACGATCCAGGCTCTTATTGTCGAATGGCCGGTAAATGGCCCCGATAGTATAATTCCCTGCAAAAAGAAGAGGTGTCATCACCATCGTTTCCGACAAAGTCAAATGGGGGCCAATAAGGAGACCTCCTCCGCCACTGCCATCATTTACCAATTCGTGCAAAAACCTTGATGAAGAATCCGATATAGTTATCAACCTCCGCCAGCGTTCCTCGTTAAAAAAAGGTGAAGCCATCACCAACATGCCCGTTTCGATCGTCCGCCGGCAGCTCTCCCGCCCGATTTTTCGCCGCCAGCCCAACGGTTTATCGGGGAAGGCATGGTGCAGGTTGGACAATAGAACCGCCCGGAGCCGGGTCGGGGTGAAAAATATAATGTCGCCAATCAGGCAGCAAATCCATCGCACCACCACTTCCGGTAAAATGGCTAGAACCCAACCAAAAATTTTCAATATGCCTACAAGTATCACGAGATCAAGTATTAGCGATATCAGGGAATGCTCGATTTGCAATAATCAAGAGATACACGAATTAATGGCATAAAATCATTATATTCGCCCACCTCATTTTATTTACGTGCACCCACAAAATATACAAATTGCGGAAACCTGGTAAATCCACTTTTGCGTCAGAGAATTACAAACTTGCTTGAAAACGCCGGTTAAAATTTTATCGTACCTAATCAAAGGCTGCGTAGATACAGCCTGAGATTGGTTATGCATGGAATTAAAGATTAAATGTATGTGATAGAAATCTATACAGTCATTTTCGTGGTATTCAAGCGAATCGTCGAAAGAACGAAATGATAATAGTTGAAATTATCGTAAGTGTTATCTGGATGATTGTTACAGTATACTTTCTGAAAGATTGCCTGACCAATAAATATCTCACCAGGGCGGATCGCGTGATATATCTATTGACGATCCTTATTCTTCCAGTTGTTGGGATTTGTGTATACCAAATTCATGAAAAATCTAGGGAACAAACAATGCAACATCTGCGAAAATCACTCCGGCGAAAGAAATACTGACGGTTTTCTTGAGAAAAAGATAATAATAAGGATTCTCACGAACGCGCATGGGACGACAAAATATATTCAATTATAGATATGGTTAATCACCTCCATGATTTAGGTTTATTATTGTCGATATATTTACTCCTGTTTATCTCCTATTATGGATGGGGCTGTATGGGTGTATTGATTTTAAAACTGAAAGATGGTAACATTGACCGGCCTTTTACGACAGTTTGGATGGGATGGTCGGTGTCCCTCTTTTTACTACAATGCATCCATTTATTTTTTCCAATTGATTGGCGCGCAAGTTTATTTGTTTACGGTATCGGCGCTGTGTTTTCACTATCCGAAATATTTAAGGCGCGTCCAAAAATCAGCGGATTGCTGACACCTCATAGAGTCGGTTATGGATTGATACTTCTGTTCATTGTCGCATGGATCGCGTCACGCTCCATGTTTCCTCCATTAAACTATGATTCGGGTCTGTATCATTTTAATACTATCCGGTGGAACAACACCTACCCCGTAATTCCGGGTCTGGGAAATTTGCATGACAGGCTGGCTTTCAACCAGTCCTTTTTTATTTATGCTGCGTCCTTGAATTTTTTCCCCTATTTCCCTCACGGGAGAAGCGTAGCTAACAGTTTTCTTTTCCTGTTGATTTTCACGCAGGTTTCCTGCCATTTGATTTCGATTTTCAAACAGCCTGGAAGTTTGAGAAACTTGCATCCTTTCGTTTACGTGCCACATCTATTTACCTTGCCCATACTTGGCTCCCTGGCCATACGAACAAGAGGGTTGGCTTCGCCCACGCCCGATCTCGCATCCACGCTTTTGCAACTGTGCCTCTTCATTTATTTTGTTCAGGCGGTTAATGACTTGCGCAACAAGAAATGGAAAAATGAGAGAGGCGTGGTTCTCATAATACTCGCGGTTACTGCCATAACTTTAAAGCTCAGCAATCTTGCCTTTTCTTTTGTTATAATCGTCATTTGTTTTCTTTGTTCATTATGCTTTTCGCAGGATAAAACTTTTCTCTATAACCGGGTCGTACGGCTTTTACTTTTTTCTACGGCTATACTTTTAGTTTGGACGGTGAGGGGAATCATTCTATCCGGTTATCTCTTGTTTCCGTCAACCTTTTGGGGCATCTCCGCAGACTGGGCCATGCCTCCCGAAGATGTTAAGGAAACTGCCAATTGGATTTACAGTTGGGCGAGGTCTCCACTTATCCATTGGAGTATTATTATTGGAAATTGGGACTGGTTGGGGCCTTGGTTTTTCCGGTTAATTGAAAAACGAAATTGGATTGAGGTTGTTTACCCT
>JAJFLT010000183.1 GCA_021772555.1 Opitutales bacterium
CTGTAAGGGGCGATCACCTCTTCACACACCTGCAGCGCTATTTTGGCAAATGGCACAAGTCCTACTTCGCTCATGCTTACACAACCTAACACTTTTTCTCATTTGTACAAGAGCTTTTCAACAAAGCCAGATAGGTTCTAATAAATCAGGTTCGGTTATTAAGGAACCTCATTGGATTCCAGCTTAAACGTCATTGGCAGAACAAATTCCGTATTAACCGGCTCGCCATCCTTGAGTGGAGGCTCAAATTTCCATGATGAAATGGCCGTCACGGCTGCAAATCCGAACAATGGGTTGCTGGCCTCCTCTACCCTGGGCAACAAGACTTTTCCCTTTTTATCGACTATAAACCGGATCTTCACCTTACCGTCGGTAGTTTTGCCTGCGAGTGACGGTGGGAAAACCGGCACTTTCCTTGAAATTGGTCTTGGTTTATTATCCAATTCCATAGGTTTAGTGATAAAATCGACTTTGGACTTCTTGATTTGCCGAATCCAATTGCGAATGGTGGGTTCCAGATAGCTTCGGCTGAAGGAAAACTTCTGCTGGAGAGAAAAAGGAACTATTTGGCCATCTTTTTCCCCGGGCTTGAATTTCCAGTGCATCAAAGCGGCCGCGGCGGCATGGCCGAATTCAGGATGGGATTGGTCTTCTATTTCAACGCTTACAACAAAACCACCCTCGCCCACGACAAAGTTAGCCGTGGCATTTCCATCAATGCCTTGGGAAAGCAATGCAAAAGGAAAGACCGGTTCCTGCTGATCGAGTATTTCGGGATAAACCAGGTTTCGATTTTTCCGCGATTTTGATATTCGGGACAAGTTTACGGATTTCGCTGGATGTTTACGGCCGGTATAGGAAAAAAAGACCGGCACAACGCGCCGCACGGTTATCGGTTGTCCATCTTTCATGGCAGGCTTGAATTTCCACCTGCGAACCGCACCAAGGGCGGCATTGCCGAAAGAGACATGTAGGGCGCTCAACACGCTGGCTTCCTCGACATCTCCTTTTTCATTTATCTCAACGAGCAATTCCACTGTGGTTTCCACCTTTGTTCGGTTAAACTCAAACGGATAAACCGGGTTCACAATCTTGATGGGCACCGGCTCTTTTAACAGAGAATCCTTGACGCCCTTGGCCAGCAACGGATTGAAGATAATTGCAAGACATAAAGCTAACGACACATGGCAAAGTGCTCGAACTTCGCGTCCGAATGAGGGTCGCCCGTTAATTCGCATTTGGGGAATGTATTATGGTCAGGTCGGTTCTAATAATAGTATGGTGTTAGCATACATTAACTGTCCAATGAATTCAAATGGAACCACGAATTTTAAAAATACCGGTTTTACCGAGTGTATTCTCTCTTGAACTTGCCAATTCCACACGATCCGTCCACTCTCGATTAAACCGCAAAATCGGTATGGGTATCGGCCTGTGGTTTCACAATATGCCAGCAAACAGATCCATCAACCAAATCAAGAGCTTTTGCATTTGCTTGCTCACTACATTCACCGTCCTGAATTTGGGAAGCAATGGTCTTTCGGGCACTGAGGGAGATACCATCTCCTATCGTGGGAATCTGAACGTTGACGGGAAACCGTTCAACGGAACCGGCCACTTCAAATTCGTGCTCCTGGATAGAAATGGAGCGCTTTTGTGGAAGAATTCGCCCACGGATTCTTCCGGCATTCCAGACGAGGCCATCGAGCTTCCTGTAGCCGAGGGCGCTTACACGGTTTCCCTCGGTTCTGCGGCACATAATATGCCCGCTTTGAACGATTCCGTAATCGACGCCTTTCCCAACCTGACTCTGCGCATCTGGTTTGACGACGGGAAAAACGGTTTTCAAAAACTTGAACCCGATCAGAACCTCGACCAAGCCCCCCGAAAAATGGTGATCGGGGAAGGCCAAAAACAAACAAAGGTCGCCACTCGAAGAATCCAAAGCGCCGGCGGATCCGGGAAATTGTTTCGGTTCCCGCAAACACTTCGCTTCGGAGCGGGAAGTTCGGATGCAAAAATCGTCCTCATCGAATACTCCGATTATGAATGCGGCCATTGCCGAATGTTTCATGAAATAACCTACCCGAAAATAAAGGCGGAATTTGTCGATACCGGCCTGCTCTATTTTTTGAGCGGAAATTATCCTTTGAACAATCACCGCTACTCACAAAAAGCAGCCGAGGCTTCCTATTGCGCTGGCGATCAGGGGCAATACTGGGCCATGCGCGATCTACTCTTTGAAAACAACATGAATCTGGGAACGGATACTTTCCAATCTTTGGCCGCTGAATTGGGACTCGATCTGGGGCAATTCCAGGCTTGCCTCGACAGCAATTTGTATACCGAGGAAATACAGAAAGAAAAACTGACAGCAAAAAACCTCGGCATACGCCAGACCCCAAGCTTCATCCTCGGTCATTCCAGTGAAACGGGCGATGTTGAAGGCCAAATCGTTTCAGGATCCCGCTATTGGACGGATTTCAAGCGCCAGATTAACCAATTGCTGGAACAGCCATAATCCTTTTAAACAAAACTGGAATTTTCGATTAACAGATTGCTATCGTGAAAACTCTGCCTCGTATAACCTTCAGAGCCATCGCTTTGATGGGCGCAGCCATGCTCATGGGAATTGCCTTTAATTCCGTAAATCCCAACGGCATACCTCTGATTGCAAAAAAAACGGTCCATGAGGAACAACCAACCCCGCAACCGGTACCTGCTTCTTCCGATGCGGGATCAAAACCTGTCCTGGAAAACAAGACCGAAGCGGTAAGTCTCATACGTGGCGGTTCGAAAAAGGAAAATGAACCTGCCCATTAAATCCACCATTGTGCTGGGGTTGAGGTGGCTGCTCGGTATCGTCTTCATTTGGGCCGCTTTGGGAAAGATGGTCGGTCCACAGGATTTTCTCGCCAACCTCTTTGAGTACCGGCTCCCCCTCCCGGAATTTTCTTTGCGTTTTGCCGCCGTCACTTTGCCCTGGCTCGAATTGGTCTTTGGGCTTTCCCTGCTGACGGGTTTCTGGCCGGAATCCACCCTGGGTGTCATCCTCATGTTGATGATGGTGTTTCTCATAGCCACGGGGCAAGCGTGGGTGCGGGGACTGGAAATTGATTGCGGTTGTTTCGGCACGGCAATCGAAAAAAATACCTTTGTCGGCAGTGTGCAGTTCGCATTTTTCAGGAACCTTGTGCTGGCCGCTATCAGCCTCTTTCTTTTTTCCGAAGCCCTGGAAAATACCCAGGCCAAGACAAAAGAATAAGGTCAACGCCAGGGAAAAACCGGTTTCGGCGCAAGTTTTTAAACCATTGCGCCATAAAATATCATTCGGATGGTGGCAACGGAAATACCTGCTGCTCCCGCCTACGCCTCCAGAAATGGAGCCCCGCCACACC
>JAJFLT010000184.1 GCA_021772555.1 Opitutales bacterium
TCCCAAAGTGATAGGTTCAATCTATGAAACTTGATGATGTCAAAACTGAGGTTGCTGAAATGTCGGAACACCAACAGGACCATTTAGCTGCATATTTAGTGCACCTTCGCCATCAACGAGATGCGGAAATCGGACGAGAGATTGCCGCCAAGATAGAGGACAAAGATGGCAAGAACTGGATTTCTTTAGATGAACTGAAAAAGAAATGGGAAAACTGATACGGTGGATCCACAAGCCGGGATCGGAAAAAAATACTTTTCTTTTTAAACAACATTATGACAGATCCTTTCAGATCGGGTGATTACGAAGAATTGGATACGCATGGGCGCCCTGTCCAGATCAAGATTGTTGGAAAATACGCGCTCACCTTTTGGGTCGATCACTCTGAGAAAGAGATAAAAATCATAAAAATTGAATCTGCCGATCAACCATAAACCATTGAACCGCTTTCTTTTTTTCATTTGGCTTGAAGGGCTTGACAGAACCACCGATATAGGACAAATAGACACCTATAGCTTTAAGAAGACCAATGATCGTTGATCAAAATTTACTCCTCGCGCTTAGCGCAGTTCTACGGCTCCTCCCCTGAGGGGGATAGCTTCGTATTTTATATTTAGGTTTGGTTTTCTATCTTTTGCGGCGTATCCACCCGTGCGGTGATTCCTTGCGCCCTTAAAACGAAATCGAACTTTCTCTTGTTTTAACTATAATTTCATTTTCTTATTCATTCCCGGTTCTTTCCTGAACCGCCAGCCCGCAAAAACTAATGCAAAAAAATACCATCTCAAAGTATCGACCCTTCCCCGCCATTGATTTGCCGGATCGCCAATGGCCCGGCCGAGTCATTGAAAAAGCGCCCACCTGGTGCAGCGTCGATCTGCGCGACGGTAACCAGGCCCTCGCCATACCCATGAATATCGAAGAAAAGCTGGAATTGTTTCAAACCCTGGTTCGCATCGGTTTCAAGGAAATCGAGGTCGGCTTTCCCTCCGCTTCGGATACCGAATTTGCTTTTACCCGGCACCTCATTGAAAACGATCTTATACCGCCCGATGTCACCATCCAGGCACTCGTACAAGCCCGCGAACACCTCATCCACCGCACCTTCGAGGCCATCCAGGGCGCCCGGCAGGCTATTGTGCACCTCTACAACTCGATCAATCCGCTCCAGCGCCGGGTGACCTTCGGCCTGAGCAGGAGCCAAATCAAGGAAATCGCCGTCAAGGGAACGCAAATTGTCAAAGAACTGGTTCCCACAGTGGGAGAAACCATTGTTAAATACGAATACTCCCCGGAGAGTTTTTCCGATACCGAATTGGAGTTTTCGCTGGAAGTCTGCGAAGCGGTCATGGACGTTTGGGAGCCCACCGAGGAGAAACCCATTATATTAAACCTGCCGGCCACCGTCGAGCTGGCTACGCCCAATGTGCATGCCGATCAAATCGAATGGTTTGGCCGCAATATGAAAGAGCGTTCCAAGGCCCTTATCAGCCTGCATACACACAATGACCGCGGTTGTGGGGTGGCCGCCACCGAATTGAGCCTCATGGCCGGTGCCCAAAGGGTGGAAGGCACCCTCTTCGGCAACGGCGAGCGCACCGGGAACCTGGACATCGTCACGGTGGCCCTCAATCTCTACACTCAGGGCATTGATCCGGGGCTCGATTTTTCGGACTTGAACGCCCTGCGCCGGACTTATGAGCGGATCACCAGCATGCCCGTTCACGAGCGCCATCCTTATGCCGGCGATCTCGTTTTTACAGCCTTTAGCGGTTCCCATCAGGATGCCATCAAGAAGGGCATGGACCAGATGGATGCTTCTTCCGACAGCGGTGCTATTTGGCAGGTCCCTTATCTGCCCATCGATCCAGAGGATATCGGGCGCACCTACAAAGCCATTATCCGCATCAACAGCCAAAGCGGCAAAGGGGGGATGGCCTACATCATGGAGCGGGAGTTCGGCCTCGAACTGCCCAAAAGCATGCACCCGGAATTCAGTGCCGTGATCAATAAAATCGCCGATGCCGGGAGCAAGGAATTACAGCCCAATGAAATCAAGGAGGCCTTCCATAGGGAGTACCTCGATTTGAACCAACCACTTTCCCTCAACGCCTATAAAATCTTGACCGCCCCGGACGACCATCGCCACATAACCTTTTCCGCCGAAATCATATTCCAGGGTGAGAAGAGGCAGATTGAGGGACAAGGGAATGGGCCCATCGCGGCCTTGGTCGATGGTTTGGACCAGGTCGGATTGAAAGATTTTCACCTGACCGATTTTCGCCAACACGCCATCAGCACCGGTTCTTCAGCCGAAGCGGTCGCCTATATTCAGATCCAGGATACCGGAAACGATGCCTCCACCTGGGGTGCCAGCATCGACAGCAATATCGAGCTGGCCGGCTTAAAGGCGTTGGTCAGCGCCTTCAACCGGGCACGGGCAAAAAAAGAAGCGAAAGCTGACAAGTCCATTGCTAAAAACAAAGTTGTTGCGCCAGGCGTTTCTCAATAAAAACAGTCGATCGATCGTAAAATTCACATTGAGCCCAGAATCACAAAAACCTCGATACATATCCAAAAATGTTTGCCAATATTTCAATTGCCTTCCTTCAATGACCGACGGTAATCGTTTCCATGAAAACCGGTAAACGGATAAACATAGGCCTGATCGGAGCCGGACGCATTGGCAGGTTGCATGCTGAAAACCTCACGCGGCATATAGACGGGGCCCGGCTTTCAGCCGTTGCCGATGTTTACCTGAAAGCCGCTGAGGAAGTCGCTCAAAAATTCGAGGCCCCGATGGCTGTATCGGATTACCGGACACTGTTGGAAAATCCGGCCATCGACGCGGTGGCCATCTGCTCCGCCACCGACACGCACTCCGCCATCATCGAAGAAGCGGCCGCCGCCGGAAAACACATTTTCTGCGAGAAACCGATCGATTTCAGTTTGGAAAAAATCGATCGGGCGCTGGCCGCGGTGAAGAAGGCCGGAGTCAAACTGCAAATCGGGTTCAACCGCCGCTTCGACCCTAATTTTCAAAAAGCCCGGCAATTGGTTGAGGACGGAAAAGTCGGCACACCACACCTGCTTCGTATCACCAGCAGGGACCCCGCCCCTCCGCCGTTGGAATACATCAAAGTATCGGGAGGCATTTTTCTGGACATGGCGATTCACGATTTCGACATGGCCTCATTCCTCATGCAACGCCCGGTAACGGAAATTTACGCTACCGGCAGTGTTCTCGTGGACCCCGAAATCGGAGCCGCTGGTGATATCGACACCACAGCCATAACACTTCGTTTCGAGGGTGGGCCTATCGGTGTGATCGACAACAGCCGCCAGGCTGTTTACGGTTATGACCAAAGGGTGGAGGTATTTGGCTCGGAAGGCATGGTGGCAATCGGCAACGATACTCCGGATCAGCATGTTTACAGCAACAAAGAGGGCGTTCACTCTTCACTGCCCCAATACTTTTTTCTGGAACGCTACAACGAATCCTACATAGCCGAGATGCGGCGGTTCGTCCGATGCCTGCAGCAGGATACACCGCCTGCTGTCTCCGGGAAAGAGGGTCGCCTGCCGGTGGTCATGGGCCTGGCTGCGCAGAAATCTTTCCAGGAAAATCGCCCGGTCAAATTAGCTGAAATAGATTCGTAAAAAAGTGTTAGTGCTCCCCGACCGATGGGCCGAACGAAAACGACTCCTCTACGGTAATAAATCCTCGTTGGTCAACACAACGACTGCTCCAATATATCCTGCGTGCTTTTCCGCTATTCAAGGAAGCCATTGGTAGTGTGCAGAATTGGAACTGTTGCCCAAATCAGATCAAATTGTAAGTGACAGGGCATAAACAACCTGCTTATACTTAAGCTGTTATGATGGGCATTCACCAAGAGCAGAAAACCCTCTTCAGCTACAGCATCGATCTGGATCAGCGCGTGC
>JAJFLT010000185.1 GCA_021772555.1 Opitutales bacterium
GCGTCAACGCCGCAAACTCTGAAAAGGACTTCCAGTGGGTGCAAAAAATTGCCAAACCCTATCAAGTCGAGATCCGTGACACCAGCTCTGAAACCGCGCAACTGGCCATTCAGGGGAAAAACGCCGAGCCGTTACTGCAAAAAATATGTGACGTGTCCCTGGATGATCTGGAATACTACCATTTTAAAAAAGGAAAAATCCACCATAATGATTGTTTAATTTCACGCACCGGATACACCGGAGAAGATGGATTCGAGCTTTATATCGACTCCAGCCTGGCGGAATCCGTATTCCAAAAAATCATGGAGGTGGGAAAATCTTTTAATATTCAACCCATCGGCCTTGCGGCCCGCGATACTTTGCGCCTGGAAATGGGGTACGCGCTCTATGGAAACGACATCACATCGGAAACCTCGCCTCTGGAAGCCGGTTTGGGGTGGGTGGTCAAACTGCAAAAAGAAGACTTTATCGGCAAAGAAAGCCTTAAGAAACAAAAAGAAGCCGGGCTGAAAAGAAAACTTGCGGGCATCAAGCTGTTGGGAAAAGGCGTCCTCAGACCCCACTACCCCGTATTTGCGGAAGATCAGGTCGTAGGGGAAATAACCAGTGGAACATTTTCTCCTTCCTTGAACATCGGGATCGGATTGTGCTATCTATCTACCGAGCACACAAAAATCGGGTCCCGGCTGAACGTCGGAATCAGGAATCAGAAAGTGCCTGCGGAAATCGTCAAACCGCCCTTTGTGCCCAGCGGGGTTAGGAAATAATTGCTTCATCAATATAGTTTAGAGATAAAAAAACTCATACAATCTAATTCATGGAGGAAATATGGAGGTCCCCAAAGATCTTCTTTACACAATTGAACACGAATGGCTCCGGATTAAAGACAATAAAGGAGTGATCGGCATCACCCAGTTTGCCCAGGATCAACTTGGAGACGTGGTTTTTGTGGAATTGCCGCAAAAAGATTCTGAGATGACCAAAGAATCAACGTTCGGAGTCGTGGAATCGGTCAAAACGGTTTCCGACCTTTACGCCCCGGTCAGTGGCAAAGTGGTCGCCGTAAACACCGATCTGGAAACCCAACCCGAACTGGTCAATAGCGACCCCTACGGTAAAGGCTGGATCGCTGAAATCGAGATTTCCGATAACAAGGAAATAAAAAATCTCCTGACTCCTGAACAATACCTTGCACAATGCGAAAAGGAGCAATGAGCTTACGGCCAGGGAGTATTTCATATCTTGTCCCTGCCGTTTTTTTCGATTGCGACCAACGCCTTCCTTCTTAAACTGAGATAGGTTCTAAACTCGATGCGGTACATCCCTCACACAGAAAAAGACATTCGGGAAATGCTCGCCAAAATTGGCGTGACAAATATTGAGGAACTTTTCGAAAGCATTCCAAAAGAACTGCGTCTCGGAGACAAGCCACTCGATTTGCCCAAAAATCTTTCAGAATCGGAATTGACCTCCTTCCTTGGCAGTATGCAAAAGCGTAATGCCAATGCCGAAGAGGCGACCCTTTTCATGGGAGCGGGAGCTTACCGCCATTTCAGCCCTGCGTTGATCGATCATCTGATTTCACGGGGAGAGTTTGCAACCAGCTACACCCCCTATCAGCCCGAAGTCAGCCAGGGGACCCTGCAAGCGATCTTTGAATTCCAGACCATGATCGCCATGCTCACGGGCATGGGCATTGCCAACGCCTCCATGTACGACGGAGCCTCCGCCCTCGCCGAGGCCGTGATCATGGCAAACCGTTTGAACGATAAAAATGAAATTCTGATTTCCCGCGCCGTGCATCCCGAATACCGGCAAGTGGTCGCAACCTACACCCGGGGCACAACCATCCAACGGATTGAAATCCCTTTTGCCGAAAATGGAAAAACCGAGATCGACTCCATAAAAAACCGATTGACCGATCAAACCTCGGCGGTCGTTTTGCAAAGCCCTAATTTTTTCGGAGTCGTCGAGGAATACGCAGAGTTGAAAGCACAACTGGCCGAGCGAGGGGTGCTTCTGATCGTCGTGGTCGCAGAGGCGCTTTCCCTGGGCATCCTGAAACCACCGGGAGAGCGGAGTGCTGATATCGTCGTTGGGGAGGGTCAGTCCTTTGGGCTTTCTGTGTCCTTCGGAGGGCCGTATGTCGGATTTTTCGCCACTCAGGATAAATTCCTGCGGCAAACACCGGGCCGGCTGGTCGGAGAAACCATCGACCGGGAGGGACAACGGTCTTACGTTCTCACGCTGTCCACCCGCGAACAACACATCCGCCGGGAACGGGCGACCTCCAACATCTGCACCAACCAGGGGTTGTGCGCTCTGGCCGCTACTATTTATCTCGCCACAATGGGCAAACAGGGATTACGCGAAGTCGCGTTATTAAATGTGAGGAAAGCCGATTACCTGAAAAACCGTTTGAGCAAAATCAAAGGCTTCAGCATCCGCTTCGCCGCCGACACTTTCAACGAATTCGTCCTCGAATGCCCAAAGCCTGCCGAAGAAATCCGCGATGCGCTACTGCAGGGGGCTAACATTCTGGCCGGGGTTCCTCTGGGAACCCACTACCCCGAACTCGCAAACTGCCTGCTCCTGTGCGCCACCGAACTCAACACCAGGGAAGAGATGGACCGCCTCGCCGAAAAGCTGGAGGGGATGTAAGCTCAACCTTCTCTAACTTAAAAACAAAGCAAAAAGATTAATCCCTCACACCCTTGTTTCGTTTAATTTCTCTATCAATTCTTCCGCGGGATAGGTGATGATTTCAGACAGGGTGGGGTGGTAATGGGGAATTTTCACGAGGTCGAAAACGGTGCCGCCAAAGTGCATGAGGGTGATGAGTTGATGGATCAACTCTCCGGCTTCGGGGCCGACAATATGCGCGCCTAAAAGTTCACCCGTATGGGGTTGGCATAAGAGTTTCACATGGCCGTGGGTTTCTCCCAGACAGATGGATTTTCCGTGGTCGTCAAACGGATAAGACGCCACAAGATAAGGAATGTCCTGTGCCTTACATTCCTTTTCAGTGAGGCCCACGCCGGCCACGGCAGGATCGGTGAACACGACACTGGTTTTTAATCGGTCATCCATTTCACGGGGCAGCTGACCGGGATGGACAGCATTATATGCTGCGATCTCGCCCTGCTCGATGGCGATGTGAACGATCTCGTGCAATCCGTTCACGTCACCGACGGCAAATATATGCGGTTGGCTGGTGCGCATTTCGGCGTTCACTTCAATGCCCTTCGTCCCTGCTTCGACTCCTGCCGCTTCCAGGTTGAGGCCATCGGTGCGGGGAGTGCGTCCCAACGCTTGTAAAATTATTTCGGCCCGAACGCTTTTTTCCTTATTTTCATGAAGGAATTTGACGACACGTTCTTCTCCGTCCCTGGAAACATTCAGCAACCGGGTTCCCGTATAAACATCCATTCCCTCTTCCCGAAACCGGGCTTCCACGGGTCGGGCGATGTCTTCGTCGCCGCTGGATAATATATGATGACTGCGCTGGATCAGGCTGATTTTGACGCCGATGCGCGAAAAGAACTGGGCCAGTTCGACGGCCACGGGCCCGGCCCCAAGCACGATCATGGATTTTGGGGCTTCCCGCATTTCCAAGACGTCATCGCTGGTCACATATCCCGCGTCTTCAAGGCCGGGGATGGAAAAATGAGCGATCCTGGAACCCGTGGCAATGATAAATTTTTTGGCGCAGAGGGTGCGGGTCCTGACTCGAACCTCGTGCGGGGATAGGAAGGTGGCCGCATCTTCAAACAGGGTGAAACGCGGGTCTTTCAATTGTTCCGTGCGGTATCGGGTAAATTCTCCGATGATCCGGTTTTTACGTTCGTTGATCGCACCGAGATCGGCGGTAGCCTGAACAGGCATGAGACCAAATTCCCGCGCCCGGCGGATGAGCGCCATCACATCGGAGGACCGAAGGATCGTTTTGGTGGGCATGCATCCCTTGAGAATGCACAATCCCCCCAACGGGCCCGGATCGACAATCGCCACGTTCGCGCCAGCCTCTTCAGCCGTTCGGGCCGCCGCATAGCCGCCCGATCCGCCTCCGATCACGACAACATCGAATTCCATCAGCGATGGTCCCTCTCCATCGGCAACAACATCAAAGGGTCCGGCACTCGTCTTCGGTCAGGTTAAATTCCCGGCAACACTCCTGCAACAGATCAATGGCGTTTTTAGCCATGAATTCGTCTCCGGTTTTTTGAAACATATCGCGGGCGGCCAGCAGATGATGAATGGTTTCTTTGCCCCTTTTAACAGAGTAATACAACATCGCGAGGTTGCTGTGGGCCTTGCCAAATTCCGGGTTGATGCGAATGGCTTCCTTATAATGGTCAAAGGCCCCCTCGGTTTCTCCAATCAGGTTGCAGACCACGGCCAGGCTGTAATGAACCATCGGAGATTCGGGTTTCAAGCGCAGGGCTTCCCGGAAACATTTTGCCGCGTCCAGGTTCATGCGGAGCTTGCCATAGCGGATGCCCAAATTAAACTGGGCCATAAAATGGTCGGGGTCGATTTTGACGGCTTGCTTATAAGCCTCCAGCGCGGCGGCATGGTCGCTGAGACGACCGGCGGCCAAGCCTTCTTGAAATAGTTCTTCGGCGCTTTTGGTGGATGCAGGTTCAGATGACATGATTTTTCCTTATCTTTTCTTTTATTTAAAAAGTGTTTAGGGAGTCATAATTGAAAATGGATTGCGATCTATGCTACCTTATTAGGGGTTCAAATTTCAACAATCCAGCAC
>JAJFLT010000186.1 GCA_021772555.1 Opitutales bacterium
CTGTAAGGGGCGATCACCTCTTCACACACCTGCAGCGCTATTTTGGCAAATGGCACAAGTCCTACTTCGCTCATGCTTACACAACCTAACACTTTTTCTCATTTGTACAAGAGCTTTTCAACAAAGCCAGATAGGTTCTAACCAATAACGACATCAATCGATGGATTACGATGATTTGTGAATGTGAGATGGAGAACCGCTGGAAGTCTTAGCCCTTTTGCTTTGCAATTTGCGCATCCTGGCCATGGCACGGGAAGCGCGGATGGCCGTCACGCGATAGATGAGGCTGGAAACAAAACCGGAAAAATAACCAATGACAAGACCACCTAATGAAATAGCGGCATACCAGTAAGCACTTTTCTGCAAAAAACCCGCTTCGGTGGCGATGGTTCCCGCTTCCACGATGGCCGCTTCGCTGCCAAATACGCTGAGCAGAAAATCTCCGATAAAATAGGCCGCCGTATATATGAACGGGACGGTAAAAGGTGTCGAAAGAAACTGCAGACCCAAAATAATGGGCAGGTTGGCGCGAAAGAGAAAGGCTGCGCCGAAAGCCAGGGGTATTTGCACGCCTAATAGAGGCAGAAAGGTTAAAATACATCCGGCATAGAGCGCCTTGACTACTTCTGGAACCTTGAATGACCACAAAAAAGGCGTCTTGCGGGCGGTGGCTGCAAAAACCCGGATAATAGGATAGGTGTGCACATTGCTTTTGCGTGGGAGAATCCTCAGCAATCGCTTTAAGCGCCGGATGCGGGAAAAATGCTCTGCTTTAAGCCTGGCTTCGTCAGCCGTCATGAATAATCGCACTGAATCAAGGGGTTTGTAGTCTGGTTAAAGAGGACTGACACCAAATAGGGAAGTATGTGTTCCGTTTTATCGACATTAGAAGCTATTCCAAGCAAGAAAAATATGCCTGCACGGCTTTGTATAGGTGAGACCCGCATTTCGCCAGCGATTCCTCGATGGGCTTCCGGGGATCCGAAATGGCCGTCAAGTCACGGATGTCCATTCCCTCTGGCAACAAATGTTCGAGCCCTTCTCCGAGCGATCCGGCAAAAACTTTTACCTTTTTGCCTCCTCCCGTTTCCGCAGCCATGACCGGCAATGCGCCAGGTCCTTTGCCCTGAAGCGAACTGGCGTCGAACCGCCCTTCTCCGGTCAATATAATATCCGCCCTAGCTACTTTTTCCGATAATTTGAGCCAGCGGGAAACGAGATCGAAGCCCGGACAAATGCGAGCGCCCAAAGCTGCCTTCAACCCGAAGGAAATGCCCCCGGCGGCGCCGCTGCCGGCCTCGGAAATCAAACCTGCCGGGGCTTTGCAATATTGGCAGAGCCGCCCGGCCATTTCCTCCATTTGGCGGTCCAGCCGGGCGAAATCCTCAGCCAGTAATCCCTTTTGGGGACCGAATACGGCGGAGGCTCCGTTGGGACCCAACAAGGGATTGGCAACGTCACAGGCGATCAGAATGGGTGGCAAGTCCTGCCGGATTTTACCGGCCAAAGACGAGACGCGTTTAAAATCAGACGGCGTGATCCTGTTTACGGGATTCATTTCGCATCCGATGAATCTCAGGCCCAGCGCTTCCAGAGCGCCCAGACCGAGATCGTTGGTAGCGCTCCCGCCAACGCCCAGGATAATCGCTGCGACGCCTTCGACGGCGGCATGGGCGAGGAGTTCTCCCGTGCCGAAGGAAGAAGTGCGCCAGAGATCACGCTCTTTCTCCACCAGCCGATCCAGCCCGCTGGCGGCAGCCATTTCTACGATGGCGATTTTTCCTCTCGCCGGGAGGCCCAAATCCTCCCTCAAACCGGCCTCCAGCGCCGTTACATCAACTATCCCTATAACCGCATCGACGGGTCGAAAGAGAGGATCGAAGACGGAAATGGGAATCTCTCTTCCGCCCAGGGAGGAGGTCAGGATATGGCAGAATCCATCACCGCCATCGGTCAACGGCGCAATGTCGATTGAACAGTCACTGCGCAAATCACAAATGGCCTCGGCGGCGATCGCGCAAGCTTCGTCCGCGGTCAGGGAATGCTTGAATTTGTCAAAGGCGAGAAGAACCTTCATGGCAATATGAAAATCAATCTCGAAGGGACAAGTAAACCCCGTAATTTCCCCAAAACAGCGGGCTTGCCCCAAGGGACAAAGCCTGCCAACTTGACGCCAAAGTCATCAGCGGCTTGTCGAGCGGCTCGATTATAAATCTGCCTCAAGTTGCCAACCAATCGAAACGAATACCGAAAACAGAGATAATAAAGAGGGAAGAGTGTCATGTTACAGTTGTGGATCAAGGCATTACACATTTTGTTTTTTACCAGTTGGATGGCTGGTATATTTTATTTGCCGAGGATATTCGTGCATCACGCCGAGGCGTTGCGGGAGGGTCAGGATGTGCGGCGGCTGGTCATAATGGAGTTCCGGCTCTTTCGATTCATGTCCATCATCTCAATGCCCGCTTTGGGATTTGGATTGTGGCTTTGGCTGGGTTATGGACTCACCGGAGGCTGGTTGCATGCCAAACTGGTTTTTGTGGGATTGCTCATGATTTACCATTGGCTGTGCTATGTTTTCATGAGGGACTTCCAGCGGGGAAAGATAAGGCCCGGAGTTTTCTATCGGTTTTTCAATGAATCCAGTCTGCTCATTTTTATTCCAATCCTTTATTTCGCCGTATTGAAGCCTTTTTGAATGTATCGGTGTAGTCGTCATTTTTAATATATCCTAGCGCCCCTGAATTAAGTTGAAAACCTGATGCCATGCCCCCAGAGAACGATAATAATTCCAATACAAACACACACTCGCCCCCTCTAGTAAAACCCGAAACAAGACTGGCGGAGATTACCGTTAAAGGAATCATCCTGGGCGCCATCCTATCCATGACGCTGGCCGCGGCCAATGCCTATATCGGTTTGCTGGTCGGTTTGACCGTCTCCGCATCCATACCCGCGGCGGCCGTTTCGATGGGTGTTCTGCGATGCTGCCGGCGCACCAATATACTGGAGAACAACCTGGTGCAAACTTCGGCTTCAGCGGGAGAATCCCTCGTCGCCGGTATGATATTTACGATCCCGGCGCTGGTCATGATGGGGGCTTGGGAAACTTACCAATACGGGCCCATTGTGGCCATCGCCATAGTGGGCGGTATTCTCGGGGTAGCCTTCACCATCCCCTTGCGAAAGGCTCTCATTATCGAGGCGCGTTTGAAATTTCCGGAAGGTGTGGCCACGGCGGAAGTCCTCAAAACCGGCGGAATTGAATATACCCGGGGTGAATCGGGCGACGGTTCGGCCTCCGCATCCGGGTTTCGCATGTTGATGCAGGCAGCTGGAATCGGGGGCGCTTTTAAACTTTTTGAATCCGGTTTCGGCGTGTTGGCCGGAAACGTGGCCACCACTGCGGCCTGGCTGAAGGGAAAGTATCTTTTTACGGGCAACATAACTCTCAGTCCAGCTCTCATCGGAGTGGGCTATATCGTGGGTTTTAACATCGCCATGCTGGTCTTTGCGGGCGGCGTCATCGGCACCCTAATCGGGGTTCCTATCAACTGGCTTTTCAACAGCGCCGCCTTGATGAATACGGTGGGGATCGACCCGTCCACACCCTGGGCGGAACTGACATCGGACGACTGGAACAACCTGGCCGGAGAATCCTGGCAAAATTGCCGCCGCATCGGCGTGGGCGCCATGATGGTGGGCGGACTGTGGTCTTTGATCTCCCTCTGCAAACCCATTTTTCAGGGTATGAAATCGAGCCTCTCGGCCTATCGGGCCGTATCGTCGGGCCGCGGCGCGGAGCTGGCCAGGACGGAGTTCGATACGCCCATCAATTATGTGGGTTGGGTCGTGCTCTTGAGTGTAGTTCCGGTTTTCGCAATATTTTACACCGTTTTGGGGGATTATCCCGACAAATTGATGATCTCGGTCATCATGACTGCGCTCATGCTGATCTTCGGATTTGTTTTCAGTTCGGTTGCCGGATACATGGCGGGGCTGGTGGGCAGCTCCAACAATCCGATTTCAGGGGTGACCATTGCCACGGTGGTGGTTTCCGCTCTCATTTTGCTGCAGTTGATGGGAAATACGGGAATCGCGGCCACACTGGGACCTATTGCGGTCATTTACATGGCGGGGCTGATCTGTTCCGCAGCAGCCATCGCGGGGGATAATATGCAGGACTTGAAATGCGGCCACATGGTTGGCGCAACCCCTTGGAAACAACAAATTTTTCAGGTCGTCGGGGTCGCCTCGGCAGCCATCGTCATCCCCCTGGTCTTGCAGATTCTGGATGCCGGACAGGGCATCGGGCGACCCATCCGGGAGGGAGCGGAGGCCTTGTCGGCGCCGCAGGCGGGTTTGATGCGGGATCTGGCCACAGGCATTTTCGGCGCCGGCATCAATTGGAAATTTATCTTCATGGGTTTTGGGCTGGCCGTGGCATGCATCATTCTGGATGTGGTCCAGGCCCGGCGCGGGTCCTCCTTCCGGTTTCCGGTATTGGCGGTGGCGGTAGGGATTTATTTGCCCCTGGGTCTGTCGGTGGCAATTTTTGCCGGCGGTTTGCTGGCCCTTCTGGTGCAACGGAAATCAAAACCGCTCTCGCCTGCCATTCGGCAGAAACGCGCCAATTCAGGGCTTTTACTGGCCTCGGGTCTCATCACGGGAGAGGCCTTGATGGGGGTAGTAATCGCCGGGGCAGCCGTTTACCTACAGGACCGCATGCCGGGTGAATTACCGGGTGCGGCTATTATGGGATCACTCTTTACCCTGGCCGTAATCTATTACCTGTATAAAAGGACCCTGAACTCGACGGCCGAGGCCTGATCGTCGAAAGGACTTGCGCACAAAGTTGTCGCAGAACAGGAAACTCAGTCGTTGGCCCGCCGCATTTGGTCAACCATGACTACCTGGAACATGGAAATGGCGAGCCAGAAAACCCCCGTCAAACAAAACGAGGTAAAGATGGCGATGGCCCACTGGTAGGTTTCGGATTGAGACGGAACATAGGGGCGTAAAATGAACGCGAAAAAGGCAAACCAAATCGCAGTCAAAAGCAAATTGAGGACCTGGCCTTTGGGGGAAACGAGTTTTTCTGTAGGATTGTCCATTGGAGCGAAGATAAAATTCAAACTGTGGAAATTGTCCACATAAAATTAACGACATCGTCCCGCATTGAGGAAATTTAAATTATTTTCCGGACAAGTCTAGAACCTGGCAGCCGCATTTGTAAGGGTTCCGGTTTTGGCGCGACGAATAGATTATAAAATAATTAACCGAACTAGAAGTCAGCATCTGAACTTGAGTCTGGGAATAGATTTTGTAATATACCGGTTAAAACTCCCGAATCCCATGAAACTTCCAACTGAAAGATCCAGGTCCAGATGGACATTTAACTTCTACTTCCTCCTGGCAGTGACAGTATTCGCTCCGCTGCTGGCCGGATTCCGACCTATTAGCGTGAGCCCGGAAAACATTGCTTTAAGCGGGTACGACACGGTGGCTTATTTTCTGCAAGACAAAGCGGTCAAGGGCAGCCCCGCCAATAGCATAGAATGGCACGGGGCGGTATGGAGGTTTCACTCAAAATCCAATTTGCGCCTGTTCAAAAAGAGTCCTGAAAAATTTGCGCCCACCTTCGGCGGTTATTGCGCTTTGGCCGTTGCCGAGGGCGAAGTGGTAACCTGCAATCCGGAGGCTTTTCATATCGAGGATGGAAAGCTCTACGTCATGAAGAATCATGAAATCCTGGAAATCTGGAAAAATAATCCAAAATCCTATATGATTAAAGCCCGATTGGAGTGGGCCCGAATGATGCAGGAAGTCGAAGGGAATGTTCAGGAATAGCAATCTCCTGTTTTCTCTGGGATGACGGGAGTTTGAATCACCAAAATAGTGCCAATTGATGCCAATCAACCCGATTGACGGAATAAATAGAAGGTTCCCGACTCTCTAATGGTGGAAAGCTTGTCAACTGCATCCGTTTCATCAACTTATCAATTGAATGTGTGTGGAAAAAAATTAAAATCCATTATTTACAGGCTCCGGAAAACAACATGCAATTTTTGATTTTGGATAATATTCAATGCCTCGAACAGGGGATTGATCTGCTCCAGCGGTTGGACCCGGATGTTTACACCAGAACCTGTCCCCAGTGTTTTAACAGTAATATCGGCGGGCACGTGCGGCACAACATAGATCATTATGCCAGTTTTTTAAAGGGATACCGAAGCGGCAACCTCGATTATGACGACCGGGAACGTGATACCAATATCGAAACCGACCCCGATTGCGCCATCGTTGAATCACGCCGTATGGCCGAAGAATTGCAAAAGATCGCGCCGGAAGATTTTGAGCTTTCTCTGGCCGTAAGAATGGATAGCGGCAGCGTTGATGCGGCCAACAACTCAAGCCAATCGACGGTCCGGCGCGAGCTGCAATTTTTGCTCAGCCACACAGTCCACCACTACGCGCTGATCGCCGTCATTTGCAATTTTCATGGCATGACAGTGCCTCCGGACTTCGGGGTGGCCCCATCCACCCTTAAACACCAGCAATCACCATGTGCACTGTAACCTGGTGGCGGCGGGGTTCATTTTACGAATTATATTTCAACCGGGATGAACTAAAAAGCAGGTTGCCCGGATTACCGCCCACCATCAGGCCAACAGGTGGTGTCCACTATATTTCGCCGACAGACGGCGATTATGGCGGAACCTGGATTTGGGTCAATGAGCACCGTCTGACCGCTTGCCTGCTCAACCACTACCCATCGGATTTTCCAAATAAGAAAAATTCCACACCTTATGCCAGTCGCGGGTCGATGCTGCGTGATCTGGCTTCGAGCGACAGCCTGGAAAACTTGAAAAGGCGCTTCGAACAAATGCCATTGGAGCGTTATCGGCCATTTTACCTCATCGCTCTGCAACCCGATCCGCCAGCAGTGCGATGGACCTGGAATGGCACGGACCTGAAATGCCGGGATATTGAGGACGACGACCTCCCCCTGACCACATCCTCATTTCAAACAGAGCGGATCGTGGAGGAGCGCGTCGCTCAATACCGGAGACGGATTTCGAAAAGCACCGCCCCTACCGAAATATTTTTCAAGGACTATCATTATTCCGAGTCATCCAGCCGAGACGCCGTATCGGTCTGCATGGAGCGGGAGGACGCCCAAACGGTAAGCATGAGTCGAATTACGGTAAGCGAGGCCAATATTGTATTCTCCTATCGCGGTCGCCTGGCCCAAGATGCCGATTTTGTCCTGGAACCCGTGGAAACGGTCCTTGCCCTGAGCGGCGAATCAAACTGAATCCGGTTGAATGCTAATCAGTCGATTTATAATTCCCCCCAATAGGGATTCTGGTATCTTCGAAATAGTTGTCATCAATAACACAGGGCATTGACAGTTCCAGAAGAAGCGAAGGTTTGAGGCCTTTAAACGAGTGGTATTTGCCGGGAAAGATGGGAAGGGTATCGCCTCGGTTTAAAACGTAGGTTTGATCATTGTAATCAACCTCTAGACAGCCTTCGAGCAGGAAGAAGGACTCGTGTTTGACCCTGTGGTGATGCTTAGGACAAGTCTGCCCTTCAAAAAGAAAGAGGTATTTTCCGCAATAACCCGCCTCCAATTCATTTGAAATCCAGTATTCGATGAGCCCGAACTTTTCGAATTCATCCAGTCCGAAATCGAGAACAAGAGGTTCGACTTTCGGTAACGCCACATCCCAGACATCGATATGCCTATGGAAAGCAGCCAGGACTTCATCGCGGACAGGACCTGTAATGGAAATCGCCAATCCTCTATCTAAATTTTTCATGGTTACTGTTTTCCTTATAACTAGAACCTATTTAAAATTCGATGATGGTGATGTTTCTGTCAAGAGGAAGACCGCTATCGGCAAAGCCCGAAGGATATTGCCGTTGACCTGGAAGAAAATCCTTAAAAAATACTGGAGTTCAACAGGATTCGTATTTAATCCAGATCGGGATTACTGACACCTTTTAATGATAATCCGTAAATAACCAGGCTGACTCAGTTTGGTTTCGGGTGATGTATTTTCGATTCCCCAAAACGCTTTGGTCTCCGTGTCGCAGCCCTATTTTTATTTTTTCTGGTCTCTCTTTTTGGGAATAATCCTGGTCTACATTACGTGTCTGAATTTTGCTCCCGGCTCCTATCGGCGCAAACGGCTTTGGCTGTCGTGTTGGCGGCGGCTCACGGTTTGGGAGTTTTGGCCCCTGTGGCTGTTTTACCCGCCAATAATCGTTTACATTATCTATCTTGGACTGCGCCATCGGTGTTTGACACTGTTCACCGCCTCCAACCCGGCCATGACGGCGGGTGGTTTCATCGGGGAGGAAAAATCAAAAATTCTGACTGATCTTTCCGGACCGAAATTAAATAACGAATACCTGGCCCGCTGGACGCTTATTAGCCGCAACTCGGATAGCGATCATAAAATCTCACTTCTGGAGTCTTTTTTGCAGGAAAACGGCTTGGACTATCCGGTGGTTCTCAAACCAGATGAGGGCCAGCGCGGGTTGGGGGTTGCCATCGTCAAAACCGTCGATCAGGCGCGCACCTACCTAGAGCAAAGCATAGCCGACACCCTGGTTCAGGAATATGTGCCCGGTCATGAATACGGGGTTTTCTACTATCGCATCCCCGGAGACGAAAGCGGGCATGTTTTCTCCATCACGGCCAAAGTGATTCCGGAGATTCTGGGCGACGGCGAGCGGACCATCGAACACCTCATTCTCGATGACGACCGGGCGGTCGGCATGGCCACCATCTATTTGAAAAGATTTGCGGACAGGCTTTCGGAAATACCTCCAGAAGGGCAGCGCATTCCCATTGCGGAACTGGGAACGCATTGCCTGGGAGCCATTTTTCTGGACGGCGGCCACCTGCACAGCCCTCAACTGACCCGTGCCATGGATGAATTGTGCAAAACATACGAGGGTTTTTATTTTGGCCGAATCGACCTGAAAGCCCCGTCTCCGGAACATCTACAGGAAGGGCGCGGATTAAAAGTTTTGGAAGTAAACGGGGTGACTTCGGAAGCCACTCATATTTTCGATCCCAAACACAGTCTCCTGAACGCCTATCGAGTCCTCATGGAGCAATGGCGAATCGCATTCAGGATCGGCGCAATCAACCGGGAGCGCGGCATAAAACCGGTTCCCCTAGGTGAATTATTCAGTCATTATCTGGAGGTCGCCCGCCGCCAAAAAAAGATCGCCAGTTCAAACGCAGAAAAGAACTAGAGTGGAAATCGGTAATTTTTCAACTAAAGCATTTTCCCGCCGTAAACGGCACGATTTCCCAATTCTTCCTCGATACGCAAAAGCTGGTTGTATTTGGCCACGCGGTCAGTCCGGCAAAGGGAACCCGTTTTGATTTGCCCGGCATTGGTGGCCACCGCGATATCCGCGATGGTGGTGTCTTCGGTCTCACCCGATCGGTGGGAGATGACATTGCGGTAACCGGCTTCCTTGGCCATCTCAATCGCATCGAGGGTCTCCGTCAAAGAACCGATCTGGTTGACTTTGACAAGGATGGAATTGGCCACCCCCATCTCGATTCCTCGGTGCAGAAATTTGACGTTGGTGACGAATAAATCGTCCCCCACCAGTTGGGTCTGGTCACCGAGCGCCTGGGTCATTTTTTTCCAGCCGTCCCAATCGCCCTCATCGAGCCCATCCTCAATGGAAACAATCGGAAACTTGGAGAGAAGGTCCTTGTAAAAATCGATCATTTGCCCGGCGCTGTGCCGGGAGCCGTCCGATTTGGAGAAAACATACTTTTTGGATTTGGCATCGTAAAATTCTGAAGCTGCGGCATCGAGGGCGATGGAAATGTCTTTGCCGATTTTGTAACCGGCTTTTTTAATGGACGCAGCGATGACTTCGAGGGCGGCCTCATTGCTCTCCAGATTAGGAGCGAATCCGCCTTCGTCCCCCACCGCGGTGGAAAGCCCTTTGGCCTGAAGAACTCCTTTCAGGGTGTGAAAAACCTCCGCTCCCATACGGAGGGCCTCGCGAAAACTGTCCGCCCCGATGGGCATGATCATAAATTCCTGAATATCGATGGGCGCGTCGGAATGGGCGCCGCCATTGAGGATATTCATCATGGGAACGGGCAGGACCTTGGCATTGACGCCGCCCAGGTATCGGTAAAGTGGCAAGTCCACGGTCATGGCGGCGGCTTTTGCCACCGCCAGGGAGACGCCGAGGATGGCATTTGCGCCCAGGTTCTTTTTGTTGGGATCGCCATCCAGTTTGAGCATGAGATCATCAATGGCGACCTGTTCCACGGCATCCAGCCCGACCAAAGCCGGCGCAATAATGGCATTGATATTGTCCACCGCTTTGAGAACGCCTTTGCCCACATAACGTTTTTTGGCCTTGGCGCCGCCGGGAACTTTATTCGCCGGCAGACCGCCATCGCGCAATTCGAGGGCTTCGTTTTGGCCTGTGCTGGCGCCCGATGGGACGGCCGCCCGGCCGATGGCCCCACTCTCCAGTTCCACATCCACTTCCACTGTGGGGTTGCCGCGAGAGTCGATGATCTCCCTGCCTCGAATATCAATAATCGTTGTCATAATTAGCTTCAATCTCCCATTCATTGAGTTCTGCCAGAGTTGCAATTTAAAATGGAAGCAAGGCTTTTGGCAGGGATTTCTTCCACTGTCAACGGTTTCCCTGGAATTGGGTACAATCGCTCATTTTTCCCGTTGTCCGGGAAATTTATCAAATCATCGCAGGGACAGGTTTTGCGTAAATTACTTAAAGGTTTTCGTCTTTTGCAACCGAGGCCGGTTCGGGTTGGCGGGCCTCGTTTTGGAAAGCAAACGCCTCAAGGAAAGAGTCTTCGCCCGTTGCAGGTTCTGGCGGAAGATCCCTTCGCCCCCATAGCAATGATCATAAATTTTTTTATGATGATCGTCCATGATTTCGTTCCACATCTTTGTTAAATAAAAATTAAAGCAGATTGCCCGGAATGTCAAATGATGGCGTCCGCGAATCCTTCTTAGAGGGCGTCTAAAAAGTGTTATAAAGTCTAATAGCCTTCGGTCAGAGCATCTTCCCTGCGTGGATCGGAGGCGCCGTAAAGAATTCCGTCGCGTATGTGAATGCTTTGCGCTGCGCCCATGGTCTTCTTCATGGAAACCGTGTGCCCTTTTGCTTCCAGCAGCCGCGAGGTGTCCGGGCTCAGGCCGGTTTCCACTCGAAGTTCGTCCGGCAGCCACTGGTGATGGATGCGTGGCGCATTGGTGGCATCGGTGATGTTCATTTCATGATCGATCACGTTGACCATGATCTGCAGGACGGTTGAAATGATACGGCTTCCACCGGCCGCCCCCGTTACCAAGAAAGGCTTGCCATCTTGCAGGACGATCGTGGGTGACATCGAACTGAGCATACGTTTGCCCGGTTCCACCGCGTTGAAGGTGCCGCCCACCAAACCGAACGCATTGGGCGAACCAGGCTTGGCGGAAAAGTCGTCCATCTGGTTGTTGAGCAAAATCCCCGTGCCCGGAACCATGTAATTGCTCCCGTAGCTCAAATTCAAGGTATAGGTATTGGCCACCGCATTGCCCCACTGGTCGATGATGGAAAAATGGGTTGTTTCATCGCTTTCCGGAAATGGATGAGGTTGGCCTGGCTTGATCAGATTACTCGGGTTGGCTCGGTCCCGGTTAATTATCGACCGCAAATGATGGGCGTATTTTTTGGATATCAATCCTTCCACCGGAACGGGGGCAAAATCCGGGTCGCCCAAATATTCCGAGCGGTCGGCATAAGCCAGCTTCATCGTTTCCGCCATCAGGTGAATGGCCTCGGCCGAGTGCTGTCCCATAGATCTCAGCTCATAGGGCTCGAGCAGATTCAATATCTGGATCAAATGGACGCCACCCGAACTTGGCGGCGGCATGGAGAACACTTCGTAACCTCGATAAGTCCCTTTGACAGCCGAACGAATGACCGGACGGTAATCCGCCAAATCCTGCAAGGAAATGAGACCGTCGTGGGCGTCCATGTCGGCTACAATTTTAGCAGCAATGGCTCCCGTGTAAAAAGCGTCGGGGCCATTTTCAGCGATCATGCGAAGGCTTGCCGCCAGATCTTCCTGCACGAGAACTTCCCCGGCCTGAAACGGTACCCCACCGTCTTTGTAAAAAGCCTCCTTCGCGGCGGGTGAGGTTTGCAAACCCTCCGATGCCTCCAACAGGGATTTTCGCAGACCCTCCGTGATGGGAAAACCCTTCTCCGCCAGATCGATGGCGGGCTGCAAAGCTCGCGCAAGGGAAATGGTTCCATATTTCTCCAGGGCCAAAGCCAGACCCCTGACCGTTCCCGGCACCCCCACGGCAAGATGACTATAGCGGGATTTTTTTGAATCTGCCTCACGATCCTTATCCAGAAACATATCCCGGAACCCCTTGGCCGGAGCTTTTTCCCGGTAGTCAAGGGCAACGGTTTCCCCTGTTTCGGCCAGATGGACGAGCATAAACCCGCCGCCGCCGATATTCCCTGCGCGGGGCGTAGTAACGGCTAACGTAAACCCAACCGTGACGGCCGCGTCCACCGCATTGCCGCCCTCCTGCAAAACCTTGAGCCCGGCCCTGGTGGCGTGGGCTTCCTGCGATGCCACCATACCCCGCCTACCCTCGACCGGGTGAAACCGCGCCATCGAACTTTGAATGGCAACACTCTCGCCCACCGCAGGGGATGCCCCATTCATCGAGTTCAAAACGCCAGCTACAAAAACCAGCACAAAGGCAAAACCGAACCGACTCGCCAGCGCGCGATTTGATAAATTATCCGTGTTCATCCGTGGTTAAAAAATAAAGTGAGGTATCAGATCCATTTTCAGGTTAGAAACTTAATAATTAGAAAAATTCGTTTAAGGCCAGTATTATACCATTAAACCACAAAACCGTCAATTGATACGTTGGCTCAGTTTGATGCGTTTGAACAAATATTAAAAAAACCAATAAAAAAGTGCCACGAACAGTCCCCTACATCAGCATTTCCCAAAAACATCACTTCAAAATGGTGAAACGGACTGTCCCCAGTACGATTCTTATTTTATCTAAGCTTGATTTTGCTATGATTCTCAGTCAATGTCTCCTTTGAGGCATCAATCAATATGCGAAATTGTGCCTATAACCCAGTTCTGTAGATACGGACATTTGCATACCATAATGTTAGGCTCGAAACGATATCTGATTTTTCAAAAGATTACAATTTTCGGCATACTGCTATCCTTGGCTGTATTGCTCGGAGGTGTGATCGCCTTGAACTTCTTAGAGCAACAAAACGAACACAAACTTCTGGCCACCGAGAAAAGACATGAATATCAGAAGCGTTCCTATCTCGTCGATGACGCCATCCTTCAAGGATATAAGTATCCAATGCTGAAAGGCACCCTCACCATTGATCCTTCCTCACATAGGATTCACGGATTGATACGGAATCCTTCAAATGAGTCAATAGAGGTAATCCGTGGCGACATTGAAAACTCATTCGAATCATTATACTTATATGATGAAGACGGTTTCTTTGTTCCACCGTTTCCTTGGACGCCATCAAAGACCGATTCGGATGTAGCGGTGATTCAACCATATGAAACGAAAAAGTATGATTACACCGTTCCGAGCGGCAGTTTTGTTGGAATAAACTATAGAGTCCCTGGCATCTATAAAATCCGGATGAGACATTTGTCATCAAACGTCGTATCATTTACAATTAAGTGAAAAACCAAAACAAGTGACATAGCGAATGGTGATCGAACGTACTATCTCTAATCTTCACGTTATGGGGAAATATCAAAAATGAAAGTGCGGAAAATCCTCCGTATACTGAGTAATGACGGCTGGTATGTTTCCCGAACTAGGGGTAGCCACCGCCAACTGAAACACCCGGTGAAGCGAGGCAAGGTTACGGTTTCCGGAAAACCAAGTATTGATATTCCTCCAGGAACGCTTAGAAGTATTTTGAAACAGGCTGAATTAGAAAAATGAAATATGCCATTGTCATAGAAAAGGGAAAGACCTCATGGGGCGCTTATGTCCCTGATTTACCCGGCTGCGTCGCCGTGGGAGAGACTAAGGAAGAAGCGGTACTTCTAATCAGTGAAGCGATCGAATTTCATTTGCAAGGTATACGCGAGGATGGTGAAACTATTCCATTACCGCACTCCGAAACTAGCTACGTCGAAATCCAGACCGCATAAAAGTCCAAAGAGATCATGCCAATCATTTGCAAATCACCCTGCCGGTAGTTTATTTTTTAAATACGGAGCTGTGGGGCTGCGTTTGCACTTTAAGAGGCCGGTGACCGGACCTTGATAGAGGATTTCACCTCCTTTATGACCGCCTTCGGGCCCTATCTCAACCACGTAGTCAGCTTCCGCGATGAGATCGAGGTGGTGCTCGATGACAATTACGGTGTGTCCTTGGTCCACAAGGTGATGCAAAACATCAATCAGTTTTTCGCAATCGCTCAGATGCAAGCCGATGGTCGGCTCTTCCATAATGTAGAGGTTACGCGCTCCGTTGACGGGATTGTTTTTGCGGGCCTGAATGGTCAATCCTTTGGCCAGTTCGCTGACCAGTTTAAGCCGTTGCGCTTCCCCGCCGGAGAGGGTGGGACTGCTCTGGCCTAACGTTAAATAACCGAGACCGGTTTTCACCATCAGCTCCAGCATGGCCTTCAAGCGGCCATGGAATTGAAAGACCTCGGCTGCCTCCTCGAAGGTCAGGCTCATGACATCGGCGATATTTTTTCCCTGCAACCGGATGTCGGCCAATTCCGATGCGTAGCGTTTACCCTGGCAGGCCTCGCAATCGACATAGGTGTCGGGCAGAAAGTTCATGGCCAGCTTGATCCGCCCGGCGCCCTTGCAGGATTCGCAACGCCCGCCTTTTGTGTTGAAGGAATAAGTGCTCGCGGTGTGTCCCTGCAAACGGGCCTCGGGCAACATTTGAAAAAGCTGCCTAATGATATCGAACGCCCCCATATAGGTGGCCGGGGTGGAGCGCGGGGTCTTGCCGATGGGGCTTTGTGTGACTTCGATGACTCGGCGAAAACCGGTCCCGAGGGCGATCTGCCGAAAGGGCGGACCGGGTTTTCCATCCTCATCGATTCTCCCCAGCCGCGCAAATTTGGGGCCGCTGATGCCGTCCAGCCTTTCCTTTGCCAAATGGCTCACGACTGGTTTGAGCAAATCGCGAACAAGGGTCGATTTCCCCGCCCCGGAAATGCCGCAAACCATGATGAGGCGGCCCAACGGTAAATACAAATCGTCACCCTTGAGGTTGCGCAGCGAGGCTTTCTTCAGAACCAGCCAGTTTTCCCTGAAACCCTTTCGCGGGCGGTAGGGAGACGGCAAGGGGCGGTATTCTCCACGTCTTGGATGCGTTATCCCGTTGCGCAAAAACCTACCTGTTAGAGAGGCTTTATTTTTCTTAATCGCACTCATGGAACCGGAAGCAAGTAGCTCCCCGCCATGCAAACCCGCTCCGGGGCCGAGGTCGAAAATGCGATCCGCGGCCTGCATGGTCTCTTCGTCATGCTCGACGATAATCAGGGTGTTTCCCTTTTCCTTCAGCATCTGCAAAGACTGCAAAAGCCTTGAATTGTCCCGCGCATGGAGACCAATGGATGGCTCATCAAGGACATAGAGAACGCCGGACAGATTGGAACCGAGTTGGGCCGCGAGGCGAATCCGTTGGGCCTCGCCGCCCGATAAGGTGGCCGTGGCGCGATCCAGGGTAAGGTAATTCAAACCCAGTGCGCCCATGAACTGAAGCCGGTCGATGATCTCCGGCAGGAGGCTATCGACAATGGCTTTGCCCCTGCGGTCCAGTTTGAGCCGATGAAGCCGTTGCATCAGATCGGTGGGCGTTTGTTGCAGCAATTCGGGCAAATTCAGGGTAGCGCCGTTTTTCAGGAAGACCCGGACCGAACGGCTCACCGCGTTCAGGCGGCCCCCGCGGCAATCCGGGCAAGTGGCCCCGTTGGCCAGGTTCTGGATGGAAACCGGGTAATCCTCGTCACCGGCCATCCACTCGAAGATGCGCCCATGACCCCGGCATGTCGGGCACCACCCTTTTTTTGAGTTCCAGGAAAAATGCTTGGGGTCCAATTCGGGATAGGATTCTCCTGTTTCAGGGTCTGTCCGGGTAGTGGAAAACCAGGAAATTATTTTGCCGCCCGGACCGGCCAGAAAACAGGCGCCCTTGCCCAATTTCAATGCCTCATCCAGGGTTTTCCTTTTCGGCTTCGGCATGGCGTCGGAGCCGAGAAGGAACTTTTCCATGACAACCTCGATGTCGTGCTCCTTGTAGCGGTCAAGTTTCTCGAATTGCCCGAGGGCCACAAAATGACCATCGATGCGGAGCCTTTCATAACCGTGGTCCGCGGCCCAATTAGCCAATGGCTGGTGGTGCCCCTTGCGCCCCCGGACGAGAGGCGCACACAGGTAGAGGTGAGCATTTCGCCTTTTCCCAGGCGCATGCCGCTCCTGCAATATCTCGTTCAATCTTCGCAACAGGGCAGTCGGTTTTTGTGCAATCAAGGGGCGGCCCGAGCGAACACTGTGCGCTACGCCGATCCTGGCCATGAGCAGGCGCAAATATTGAGCCACTTCGGTGATCGTGGCCACGGTGGATTTACTTGTGCCGTAGGTAACGCGCTGCTCGATGGCCACGGTGGGCGGGATGCCGCTCAAACGGTCGATATCGGGTCGCGGCATCTGTTCGACAAACTGCCGCGCATAGGGCGACATCGACTCCATGAAACGCCTCTGGCCCTCGGCAAAAATGATGTCGAAAGCAAGGGAGGACTTTCCCGACCCGGAGATACCCGTGATAACGGAAATTTCACGATGGGGAATCTGCAAGGACAGGTTTTTCAGGTTGTGCTCCCTGGCCCCGACAATGCTGACCGATTGGGGCGTTGTAGACGTCCCGTAGCCGGCTCCGTCCTCAGCCGCCAAGACCGCCGCAGCTTCCGGGAAACGGATGGGGCTGCGTTTTCCTTTTTTGGTTTTACGCCCATTGGTGGAGGGGCGCAGGGCAGCGGCCATGAAAGGAGCGCTCGGCGCCGATTTTCGGGCCAGTTGCTCGGGGGTTCCCGCAAAAACGACTTTGCCGCCCCCGGCCCCTGCCTCGGGGCCCATTTCAAGAATCCAGTCGGCCGACTTGAGGATGTCCAATTGATGCTCGATGACGATCAGGCTGTGGCCGCGCTCGACCAGTTTTTGCAAAACGGCGATCAATCGCCGCACATCGTGCCGGTGTAAGCCGGTCGTCGGTTCATCCAGCAAGAGGAGGGCATTGCCAG
>JAJFLT010000187.1 GCA_021772555.1 Opitutales bacterium
TTTCCAGTCGTGCACATTCGGCCACTCTGTCACCTCTCCACAAAAACTGGAAGGATTCGGAAAATGGAGCCGAATGGGTCTGAGGTCAAGCCAGACCCATCGGAAAATGAATACCGCATCAAGCATCCCGCAGCCATCAACAAGAATCGCTGAGGACGGCCTGTTCCACCCTGTTCAGGAACACAGAATCCAGAATTTTGTATCCCCCATCCTGACACCTGAAACCCGACAACTGCTCCGAGCGAAGCAACCTCACCCGCACTTACCCTCCTGTCATCAATCGGTCCAAACGGGTAAAACTATCTTCAGAAAAGCCGAGGGCGCGCTTGAATTGATAATCCCGCTCGAAGACACTATTTTCGTTTTCCCAATTGCGGTATTCGCTCCAACTGAGGCGACCGCGCAGCCAGGGGCCCAACCCGCTGACCGGGATGGGGTAATCGCTGCCGTGTAGGATGCGCCCACTCACATCAGCTCCCAAAGCGGCTTTTATAGCCCGGCTGCGGATGGGGCTGCATAGGGCGCTGTTGTCGGCATAGAGATTGGGAAAACGGGAAAACATTTCGAGCAGTGGCTCCGTGTAGTCGGGATCCCACAGGCAGCTTCGTCCGGCGCAATGGGCCGCGATCACCGTCACCCCACATTCCAGGGGGAGCGCCAAAATGCGAGGATCGGCATAGGCGGCGTTGACCACCGGCAGGGACATCTCGCCGCCGGTGTGGGCCAGCAGGATCATGCCCGCCTCGGCCATGCCGGTCCAAAAAGGCGCAAACTTTTTCTCGCTGCAATCGATATTCTGGCAATTGGGCAGGCATTTCATGACCCGTGCCCCGGCCTCAAGGGATTTTTCAAGTTCCTCCAGGGCATCGGGCCGTGCGGGGTGTATGGATACGGCGGGGATGAACTCCGCATGTTCACGGCAAAGACGCAAAAGGTAATCGTTGGGCACGTAGAACGCCCCCACTCCATTCATCTCGTTTCCGTGAGAATCGCGTGGCACTTCCTGGGCCAGCAACAAAATGGCGTCGAGGGATGATCCCCGCACCTGAGCCAGCAGCCTTTCCACATAAAGCTGGTCCAGTTGACCGTTTTTGAGAACGGACTGCGGAAGCCCGACTTCCTTGATCAAAGTCCTGGCTAAAATCCGGCTCCATGGGCCCTGCAGGCGAAACCAGCAACCACTGCCACTGGAACCGTCCCCTAAGAGGTGCACATGGCCGTCGATCTTGCGAAAGCCCATTTTCAGCAGCCGGTAGTTTTACTAAAACCCATGTAAATCACCGATCGAGGGCAAGGCGCTCGACACCTTTCAGGTCCAGCTTGCCGGTGGCCAAACAGGGGATTTCCTCGACCTCTTTAATAATTCTGGGAATCCACAGATTGGGCAATCCGGCCCACTTGAGCCGTTCCCGCAGGACGGCCGAAGAAATCTCGATAGCGCTCAGCAGGACCAGGGTTTCACCTTTGGCCGGATCGGCAATTCCGGTTACCGCCACCATGGGCCGTTCGCTCTCTTCCAGGTCGAAAGCGGTCACAATATGGTTCTCGATCGTGCCGTGGGGAACCATCTCGCCTCCTATCTTGGAAAAACGCGTAATACGGCCTTCTATAAAAAGGAAACCCTCTTCGTCGAACCGAGCCAAATCCCCTGTCACAAACCAACCATCTTGAAAAACTTTGGCCGAGCGCTCGGGATCGTTGAGGTAACCGGAAAAAACGTTCGGACCTTTTACATGGAGTATGCCAATCTCCGTCACGGGCAGTTGTTGGCCCGACTGGGGATCAACGATGCGGGCTGCTATCCCTGGCATCAGGCGGCCCACCGAACCCGTCCGGTTGCCAACCCTGCCCTCGTAAGGACCCTTAACACGGGAGCGGCCGGGAAGGTTGATGCTGACTACCGGTGATGTCTCCGTCAATCCATAGCCTTCCAGATACCGACTGCCGAATTGATCTTCCCATTTTCCCCCGAAACCGGCTGGAGTTTTCTCCGCTCCACCTACCACAAATTTCAAACTCCGCAATTGCGCCGCATCGATTCTTTTAAAATAAGGACGATAAAACGTGGGCGTCCCAAAAAGCACCGTGGCTTTTTCTTCCGCAATGGTTTTAGCAATTCGCTTGGCCTCCAGGGGAGACGGTAGTGTAACCACTTTAACCCCTGACAATAGGGGCAACCATAAAGCCGTATTGAATCCGAAACTGTGAAAAATGGGCAGACAGCCGAGAATGGTTTCCGTCCGAGGCAGCAGGTGTGTGGCATCGATCTGGCGGCAATTCCCAATAATATTGCGGTGGGAAAGAGCAACCCCTTTGGGCTCGCCGGTGCTGCCACTGCTGAATAGCAAGCCGGCTTCCTCATTGTCGCCTTTTTGGGGAATGTTAAACAAGCGGACGAGCCAACCCGAAGGGCAAATCCAAACCGCCGCCAGCAAACCAAGGATCTCCGCCTTGGAGAGAGATGCCAACTCGAGCAGCAAATCGCGGGTGTCTTCCGCCCAGGGAAAGTTGGGCAGTTTCTTCTTAACCGCTTCAGTCGTCAACACAGTCTCGATTCCCGCCTGTTTCATGCTCGCCTCTATCGTGGCGGGACCCATCGTGAAATTCAAATTGGTCGGAATTTTCCCGCAAAGGACCAAAGCCAGGTTGGTCAGGGTTCCACCGATACCGGGTGGAAATACGATCCCGACCCGTTTTCCCGGAATCGTCTTTTTCCATTTCCGTGACAGAGCCAGCGATACAGCCAATATCTTCCCCGCGGAGAGTTCTTTTCGCCCCGTCGAGCGGTCAACCATGATCACTCGCCCCGGATGACGCGCCAGGGAGCGAAAACAAGCGTTGCCAAGGTGCCCCTTCAACTCCTCACGCTCCTGAAATTCCCGGTAGCCGAAATCGATTACGTTCGGGTCTATATCAGCTTGGGTTGTCTCTTCCATAGGCATAGAAATTTTTATATCAGACAATAATTCTCTCCCCCCAGAGTCAAGCTCGACCGGCCTAACTGCTATTCTCGATAACCGCTTTTTTAAAATTTGTAACGGATATAATTTCCACAGTGGACAAGCCTGCCACCATGCCAGTATGAAAGTCCGACACTCTTTATCTGTGTAATCTGCGGTTTTATAAAACATTGGTTTTAAATGTCCACCAACCAGCTAGGCCTCGAACTCGGAAACAATTCCACCTCTGCGGATAAACTGCTTTCTCCCCAGGAATTCTTGATCGAACTTCGAGATTTTCACGAGTTCGGCAAAAAAACCATCGTTGAGCAATTCCCGGACCCCGGAATCCAGACCCCGATGTTCATCAACGAATTCTGGACCTCCCGGCAACGCGCCGCCCACTCGCTCCACGAAGTCTCCTACCGGGCCTGTTTCAAGCCGCAATTGCCCAGATTCTTCATCGAACGGCTGACCCGCCCGGGAGACAGGGTTTACGATCCATTCGCCGGAAGGGGAACCACATTGCTCGAAGCGGCACTTCTCGGCCGAACTCCAATCGGTTGTGACATTAATCCACTCAGCGAAATTCTGGCCGCCCCTCGCCTACGCCCGCCATCCAATTCGGAAATCGCCGCCCGGCTGGCTCAAATAAATTTCCACCAGGAAACGGAATGCAGAGACGACCTGCTCGTATTTTACCACCCCAAAACCTTGCAAGCCCTCACGAATCTCCGTCATTACCTCCTGCAAAAATCAGAAACGGGAAGTCTGGATGCAATTGACGCCTGGATCCGCATGGTCGCCACCAACCGTTTGACAGGCCACTCGCCGGGATTTTTCTCCGTTTACACCATGCCGCCCAATCAGGCCGTATCCATCAAATCGCAGCAAAAAATCAATGCTAAACGCCAGCAAACCCCGCAGGAAAAAAACGTTACCGAGATAATACTCAAAAAAAGCCGCTCCCTTCTCGGCAACCTGGATACGGCCCAGGCGAACTCGTTGCAAAATGCCGCCATCAATGCGCGCTACTGCACCGGTTCCTGCGATACGACTCCGCAAATCGAAAACGATTCCATCCAACTCGTCGTCACCTCTCCGCCCTTTCTCGATGTCGTCGATTATCAAACGGACAACTGGCTGCGCTGCTGGTTCAACGGCATCGAGGCCTCGCAGGTAAAAATTTGGCAATTGCGCAAACCGGAAGACTGGCAGGCCAAAATGCAAAATGTATTTCAGGAACTGCGCCGGGTGCTCGCGCCGGGCGGCCACATCGCTTTTGAAGTGGGAGAAATCAAAGGAGGAAAACTACCCCTCGAAACCCTCGTCGTTCCCGCCGCCCAAAGAGCACGCCTGGCCCCCATTCTCATCCTCATCAACGATCAGAAGTTCACCAAAACCTCCAACTGCTGGGGCATCGATAACCTGAAAAAAGGAACCAACACCAACCGCATCATCCTTCTGCGAAAAGAGTAGAACCTATCTCAAATTCGCAACCGGCGATTCTTCTGGAACGCTGAAGAGACTTCCATCGTCGAGTTTCTGAAAAAATCGTCTCTGCGGCGTGTTGTCCGGGAAAGTCCAAACCCAGCCGGGCGCATCTCCAAAAAGAAACATCCAGCGGTAGGTGTTTTCATTGAAAAACAGCCATTGGGAAAGACCGAAATCCCAGAGAAAAACTTCACCCTCCGAACTATTGGCAATAACAAATTGCCAACCATGCTCGTCGTGGTAAATCCAGGGCCAAAAATCCACATTGTAATTTAAATACCAGGGAGAGGAATTCCACCCCGGATTGCCGTCGATTGGCGATCCACCCAAAAAATCAGATTCAGCTACTATATACGGCATAGCTCTATAAGCCTGTGATAAATCTTCGTAACCAGTGCCACTGTCGAGACCAGATGGATTTGGGCGCGTATTACGAAAAGTAACCGGAAGAGTTCCACAACCGGTAGTGGGTTCGGAGCATGGAGTTAAGTGAAAATGTAAGTGCGGAAATCCACCCGTATTTCCGGTATTACCGCTAATTCCGATCCACTGCCCTACTTCAATCTCTTGCCCAGGCGTTACCAGGATACCGGGAGAAAGATGTGAGTATACGGAGATATTGCCATCATCATGAATGATTTTTACCCAATTTTCACGACCGGGAACCGTGTCGCCATTTTCGGAGATATCCCGGATTTGAAACACTTTGCCGGCACGCGAGGCTGTAATTTTAACCCCGATAGGTGTCGCGAAATCGTAACCATGTTTATGAAAATTACTATGTCCAAACCCGGAACAATTACCCTGAACCACTGCATAATTTGCGCCCACGGGATAAGGCAAAACATAATCCGAAGTTTCCCAATCCAAAAACGGTCCGCAGGTTTCCGAATATAAAGGAATACCAACTGCAATCCCCAAAAGACCACCTAACAATAAAACCCGGACAACCAGGTTTCGGCCGATCGTTATGTATTGTTCCAATTTCGTGGCAATCACTCCGTTAGCAGTGTTAAAAATATCCCATCTCTAGCTAGGAACTCCCACAGCAACAAAATATTCCCATCGATAAGAAAACCCGTTTTCCGAAAATTGCTAAATCGGCCAAGGTTCATTTTACTTTTGTCATCAATTTGAAAACTCACCAAATTGAACCCAAAAAATGCTCCCATTATCGAACCGTTGAAAAAAACGA
>JAJFLT010000188.1 GCA_021772555.1 Opitutales bacterium
AGGACTGCACCGTGATGGTCAGCAACATTCCGAAGATCAGGAAGAGTAAAATCGATCCGTAGCCATAACCGGTGAATTGTTGCACAAAAGCCAGGGCATCCGGGCTATGCTCGACATCGGGCACGGAGTTTTTCAACAACATGAGCCCTAAAAAGAGGAGTCCGAAACCGATGAAGGTCTCGCCCATGTCGCGAATTCGCGCTTTTTTGAAAAATAGCATGGGTAAGCCGATCCCGATGATGGGCAGGGCAATGCTGGAGAGGCTGAATTTGGCGCTTAAGCCGAGGTAGGAGATGATCCAGAATGTCGTCGTGGTGCCCAGGTTGGCCCCCATGATGACCCCTATGGCCTGGCGTAAACGCAGCAACTGGGCGTTGACGAAGCTGATCACCATGACCGTGGTGGCGGAGGAGGATTGCACAATGGCGGTGACCAGAAATCCCGTTATGAGCCCGTAAAACCGGTTTTTGGTCATGGAGCTCATGATCGAACGAAGGCCCTCCCCGGCAACCTTCTGGATGCCCTCGCTCATGATTTTCATGCCGAAGAGGAAGACTCCCAGGCTTCCCATTATCTCGAAAACGGCAGTAAGGGCAGACATCTGTAGGCGTTCAAATATGAAATTACATAAAGCGGAATTGGTCCGCGATGGTCTTCAGATTCCGGTTGATGAAAGATTTGTCATTGATTGACAATCTAATAATTCTCTTTTCACCTCGTTTTTGCTTGATTGGAAGCCATCCACACACTTTTGAAACCTTATGAAATTGGTCCGCTATAGAGATTCTGAAGAAAATGAAGCTTATGCCCGGCAAACACGAGATGGTCTTTTATTAAAGATCGATGGAGATATATTTGGAGATTTCCAGGTAACAAATCGACCGGTTGAGCCGGTTCAAACCCTCGCTCCAATTAAACCGCGGGCAATCCTCGCGGTGGGTTTGAACTACATGGGGCATGCCCGTGAAATGGGTAGTGCTCTTCCTAAATACCCCATGATTTTCATGAAGTTGCCCGGCATCGTGCAAAATCCCGGTGGCCCAATTCTTCTTCCCAGGGGATTGCGCAGCGACAAGGTTGACTATGAGGGCGAATTGGCGGTGGTGATCGGGAAAACCTGCAAAAATGTTTCCCGGGACGAGGCGCTCGATCATGTTCTGGGTTTTACCTGCGCCAATGATGTCAGCGCCCGCGATTGGCAGAAAGAGTGGGGCGGGGGACAGTTTTGCCGCGGCAAGTCTTTTGATACCTTTTGCCCTCTGGGGCCTGCCCTGGTAACCACAGATTCTTTACCCGATCCTCATAATCTGGTTATTCGCTCACTGGTTAATGGGGAAATTCGGCAAGAGTCCGCCACCAGCGACCTGATTTTCGACATTCCGGCCCTGATTGAATTTCTAAGCGGCTCCACCACATTAGAACCCGGCACACTTATTTTGACCGGCACTCCCTCCGGGGTGGGGGCGGGGCGGAAGCCGCCGGTCTTTTTGCAGGCCGGGGATGAGGTCTCCATCGAGATTGAGGGCATCGGAAAATTGACTAACCCGGTGGAGGAAGAAAAAGTTTAGATCTGCGGAAAATATTGTTATAGTTGACGGGTGCCATGTTCTTCCATAAACGTTGGCCTCCGAAATGGATGGTTGCCTTAGCGAGCGCGTTCTCGTGCTTAACCGTCTCTGGCAGGCGGTCAATATTATCGGGGCTAAACGGGCCTTCTCACTGCTATTTCAAGAGCAGGCCAAGGTCATCCATTCCGAACAGGAAGATTTTCATGTCCTGAGGTTCACGGAATGGATCGATTACTCGATAAGTCACCAATCGAGTAATGGATTGAATTGCATCCACACGGTGCGGTGGGAAATACGGGTGCCTAAAATATTGCTCCTCAGTCATTACGACCGACTACCCATGAAGGAGGTCAAATTTACCCGGCAAAATATTTTCGAACGAGACAATTACACCTGCCAATATTGCCGCAAGACCTATGCTTTGAAGGAGCTCAATCTAGACCATGTGATACCGCGGGAACGTGGCGGAAAAACCACCTGGGAAAACATTGTCACCTCCTGCCTGCGGTGCAATTCACGCAAAGGAAATCGCCTTCCCCACGAGGCCAATATGTTTCTCATCAGAAAACCCCATCGGCCCAAGTTTCGACCCTTTATCAATTTTGTGCTCGGTTCGGACCTGGACGAATCCTGGCACACCTTTATCAACTTGCCCAAAAACAAACTCCGGCAGGCCGGGTAAAGTAAGCTGCCGATGCATTGAGCTTCCCCGGTAGACGGCCAAAAACCGAAGGCCGCCACCCCATAAGAAACAACCCTAGTAAAAGAATATACGATGGAAAAACAAAAAATTAATCATTTGGCGGTTTGGATACTAGCGGTCCTTCATTTTGTCATCGGAGGTCTCTGGTACGGTGTCCTTTTTAAAGACAAATGGCTCGAATTGATGGGTAAAACAGAGGAATATTTTCAACCGGCATCCGTAAATCCCTTTATTCTGGCCATCGCGGCGGCCATTCTGGCTTGCTATGCCATGGCCTGGTTGTTCCGGGCGCTCAATGTGTGCTGTGCGCTCAAAGGATTACGAATAGCGGTGATTATTTGGTTCGTTTTTCTGCTCCTTCCCCATCTGACGAAATCCGGGTTCTCCATGACGGGCTATCATCTCGCCCTCCTTAGTTCGGGCGACCAATTGGTTGCCTACGCTCTCACCGGCCTGGTTTTGGGAGGCTGGCGAAAAAAGGCTTCAAGCATGGACGTGGAGTAGGCGACGAGTGGAAAAAGGATTCCCCCGGAAATCGGCGGCTTGCCGGTATTTACAAGATAAGCTCAGTCGGCGGGAATGTGTAATCCTAGACGGCGGCATTGCCACCGAGTTGGGATGCCTGGGCATTGACGGCTATGAGGTGGGCGACGGCGGTTTGTGGGGGAGCAGGGCTCTCTACAACGCGCCCGAATCGGTCCTGGGGGCGCATCGCCGGTACCTCGAAGCGGGATGCGATGTAATTTCGACCGCCACCTGGGGACTTCATATGGATGACCCCAAATACTATGCCTTGCAAATTACCGGTAGCGAAGAAACCGGAAATTGGATGGATGCGGCTCGTTTGGGCATTCGACTGGCTCGCCAGGCAATCGATGAATCGGGCCAAAGAGATCGTTGTGCCGTGGCTTACAGCCTTAATGGTGATATCGATAAGGAAGAACGGTTGGAACGTCTTCGTCTTCTCGGGCGCATCTTTAAGCAGGAGACCCCGGATATTATCTTGATGGACTCCATGTCCCTGATCCGGAATGGGCTGACCTTCCCGGCCGTCGAGTGCATGGTGGAGACCGAAGTTCCGGTTTGGCTTTCCTTTCGCCGTTGCCGCCGGGGTGTATGCGGCGTTTATGGTCAACACTGGGGAGGACCGGAGGGAGACCTCTTTGGCCGTGCCGCCCAGAAGTTTGAGCGTATGGGAGTGCAGGCACTCCTTCTCAGCGGCATCCCCGCCGCTCATGTTGACGGCATGATCCCCTGGTTGAGGGATTTCACCGATTTGCCCCTTGGGGCCTTTCCCATACTGGGTCTTTTCCGCGATCCGGGCTGGATCTTTGACGATTCCATCAATCCGGACGATTATGCGGACATGGCCGTAGGTTGGCGAGGAGAGGGTGCCAACATAATCGGTGGCGGTTTAGGAGTCAGCCCGGAGCATATATCTGCCGCCAGGGAAAAGCTTGCCTCTCTCAAGCCCACATCTGTAAGCACAGCTCGTGAGCGAGCGATTGAGGGAATTGAGCGGTTCTCCGAGGGGGAGAAAGATGAAATATGGAAAGACGAGTTAGGTCGCTCTCTTTTCCCCCTTTCATTTCCACAGATTGTTTGTGATCCCGAAGTTTTTCAACCAACCCAGGGGAGTTTCCTCATATGGAAACACCTCTTTCGCTCCGGCCTCGGCAAGGGCAAACGCTGTCTGGACGTCGGTTGTGGCACCGGAATCCTAACAGTGCAGCTCGCCTTGAACGATGCCCTCCAGGTGCATGCGATCGACATCGAGTCCAAGGCGGTGGAGAACACCTTGGCCAATGCCTTTCGCAATGGGGTTTCCGATCAGGTCAGTGGCGAGACCATCGATCTCTATACGGCCATGCCGAAGGAAAAATACGACCTAGTCGTAGCCAGCCTCTATCAAACTCCGGTCGATCCCCACGAAGGTGAATCCTGCCTGCGCCCGGCCGATTTTTGGGGGCGCAATGTCTTTGACCACTTGATCAATTTACTGCCCGACCTGCTGGATGAAGGCGGCGTCGCTTACCTCATGCAAATCTCCGTTCTCAGTCGCCAGGAGACCATGCGTTCGATGCGGAAGGCGGGATTGCAGTGCGAGGTAATCGATTTCAGTTTCTTTCAATTCGGAGAGAGCTTCATGGAGAACATTGAGCAAATTCGCCATGTGGAAAAATTGTCCGATGCCTACCACCTGAGTCTGGCCGATGAGGAGGTGATGGTCATGTATTTGCTCGAAGTGACCCGTGAAGCCTCGGATTAGCCGGTTTCGTCAGCCAGGGGCAGCTGGAGCCTGAAGGTGGTTCCACAGGAGGAACTTTTAACGATTTCTATTTGCCCGCGATGAGCCTGCACCATGCGTTTGACAATGGCCAGTCCCAGGCCGGTTCCTTCCTTCCGCCCGGAAAAGAAGGAGTCGAAAATACTTTTTTGCATCTCTTCGGGTATACCGGTTCCGGTATCAGCAAACTCCAGCACGGCACAGTTTGCCCGTTCCAGATTGCGGCCCAATGAGATTTTAATTGTACCTCCTGTGGATAAGGCGTCCATCGCGTTGAGGATCAAGTTGAGAAAAATTTGCTGCAATTCGCCCTTGTTTCCATGAACCACTATTGGTTCCGGGTACGATTCGTAATCGAGGCGGATGTTTTTCTGAGATAATTTGAGACGGACCAGCGCGAAGGTGTCGGTCAGGAGTGGATCGAGGTTCAACGGCTCGTGCCGGGCATCCCCGGTTTTCCCAAAGTCCAGCACTCGATACACTATGGCATCGAGCTGGTTCAGTTTTTCCCTGATAATGGCGGCATCCTTTTGCCGTAAATCCCCGTCGGGGAATTGCAGCTCAAGTGAATCGAAGAGTAGTTTGATGACGGTCAGCGGATTACGGATTTCGTGGGCGATCTCCGAGGTGAGAAGGCCGAGTGCTCCCAGGCGTTCACTATGGCGAAGCACTTCCTCTCCGACGACCACTTTTTCATAAAGCCGGGCGTTCTGAATGGCCACCGCGCACAAACCCGCAAAAGCGGCAAAGAGGCTCTTTTCACCATCGTCGAATCGATGTTTTTGGCCGGTATATACGTTAAGCACCCCGATAACTTTCTCTTCGTAAGTGATGGGCGTAGCCAACATAGATACGAGGCTCTCCGACTGCACCACGGGCACAAAATGGTGTTCCTCGGTTTTGCGCAAGTCGGCTACTTCCACTTGCTTGCGGTAGAGAATGGCTGGCCCCAAGGCGCTGTCGATGAGGTTTAACTCCTCTTCATAATCGTGCAGGCAGGGAGTCCCCGCAGCCACTTGAAGACTGAGGCTTTTGCCGTCCGCATGAAGGAGGAATAGGGCACATACCTTGCCATTCATGATTTTGAGGACTTCACCCGGAATGGCATCGAGGACCTCGCGCAGGCCGTGTCTGGAAACCAGGTTGCGCCCCGTGGCCAGGAGCGAGCCAAGTTGCCGGGCCTTAATTTCCAGTCTTTGTCTCATCCACAGTGCACCCAGAACCCGTGTCGCTTCCGCAGCCAGATTGGCCAGTTTTTCGATATCCCACGCGGCGGCAGTATCGGCTTTTTGCCAGCCTAAGTGAATGACCCCGATCACAAAATCTTTTTCCATCAGGGGGGCCGCCATTTCCGAAAGGAGGATACCTGCAGAGGGCAGAAACCGGTTGGTTTTTGAATAATCCGGGACTGCCATAGGTTCGCCGTGCAATCCAACCCAGGCAGTTATCCCATTTTGCAGGTTGGGGGCGGGCATTCCTTCGCCACTCCAAAGGCCGTCCGTAGCCTCAACTTCCAGCAGGCCCGTATCGGGGTTGATCAGCGCCGCTAAAGCCGCTTCCGCCCCAAAAAAGCGGGCCATTATCTTCAGCAGTGTCCCTATGGCCTCATCCGGGTCATTTCCTTTTGTGGCCAGCGAGCTGATTTCATAGAGGGAGGCAATCAGTCTGGCGTCTTCCTCGTTACCTGTCATCGACTTCCATTTCCAGAATTGGAAACAACCGGATAATTTTCAGAAGTAATAACGGTTTCCAGGTTCTGACGCAGATCGCCCAATAACTTCTCGTTTTTTGCCGATACACCTTCCACCCCGTCAATAGTGAAGGTGTCCACAGCGACTCCCCGCTCCGTTAAAATCCGCGCAAAGAGTATGTCGAAACCGTGCCTGCTAATGGTCTCGGCGATTCGGTAGAGAAGACCGATGCGGTCTCTGGCCGTTAATTCGACATAAGTCCTGCCCAAACGCTCGTCGTGATAAACTTCCGCCGAGGCTGGGATTTCAACCGGCAAAGTATCCTCTTTGCGCAGGTAATGAGGGGGGCTCAGCTTCTCCGCGTTTTTCAAGATTTCGGGGAGAGGGTCGCGGTTGTGCAGGAGTGTGTCCTTGAGTCCCTGGGCAAATATTTCTTTCGTCTCGTTACTCTGTACCACGCCACCGCCCGGCTCGCTAACGTAGAATGTATCGATGGTGATATGATCGTTGCGGGAGATGGCCTTGCTGCTGATAATGTTCAGTCCCGCCAGGCTGAAGGCTCCGGCCAGTTTGTAGAAAAGCCCGGGTCGATCCCAGGTCACGATTTGCACAACCGTTATGCTGAGGTTCAGGTCGTTCCGCCAATCGACAACAGGCTCCAGAGAATCAAGGGCCTCGGCCTGGGAAAGGTGGCTGAGGAGTTGGTTGACCATATCTAAATGCAGGGCGATTTCCTCCATATCGTTGCTGGAAAAATAACGTTCCGGGAGGTTTTGGCAGTGGGCCTCGACTTCTACCCGGGGGATTTCCGGAACGAGTTCTCGCAATGATTCCAATGTCGGAACACCCTGGATGGGAGATTCGGGGGTTTCCCCCAGCACGGCCATAGTGTTTTCGAAAAGCCGCGTGTGGAGCATATTCTTGAAACCGTTCCACATTTGCTCGGCCGTTCCCCGTGCGTCGCAGTAGGTGTGCACATAGAGCAGACGAAGGGTTTCCCGGTCTTTGGCCAGTTCGGCAAATTGTTCACCTGATGACGGATCGTCCACATCGTGTTTTTGCCAGAACCGGGCCATCTCGAGGTGATTCTCGATGATGAAGAGAGTTTGCTCTTTTTGCCTTTGACTCAATTGCAGCCGGTCGATGACGCCGGAGGCCAGTTTGGCGCCTCTGGAGGCATGACCTTCGTTTTCGACTCCTTTACCGATATCGTGCAACAAAAGGATAACATAAAGAAGTCCGGGGGTTTGCGTTTGATGGATTTCCCGGTGGTATTTTTTAGCGTATTGGGATTGCCGGTCGAAGATGCGGTCGAGCCGGCGGATCGTTTCCAGAGTATGAATGTCGGCCGTGTAGCGGTGATAATACTCATGCTGGACAAGACAGTCGAGAGCGGAGAATTCCGGCAAAAAACGGCCCAAGACACCTAGTTCGTGCATCAGGCTGAGCGGCTTAAAGACCTCACCCGGAGTTAACAAAAGGGAGCGGAAGCTGCGATTGGCAGTGGGCGATTGGATTACTTTCCCCGTCAATAGCGGCAATGATTCGTGAATCAGGCTGCGCAGTTCGAAATCGAGATCGGCCTGGAATTGCTGGCTATGCCGAAAAATCCGCACGAGCCTTTCCGCATCGTCCATAAAAACCTTCTCGTTTTGGAACGACAAAATCCTTCCATGTAAAACGAAACCGTCCACTTTTCTACCATTCTCCGCAACACGCGCTTGTCCGTTCTTTTTATCCGGCTTTACATCTAGCCGGGTTAACCGCTGTTCCAGAATGACGGAAATTTGGTGAATTTTGCGGGCGGCGCTGTAATAATCCCGCATGAAGGATTCCACCCGCCGGAAAATATTCTCCTCCTCATAACCGAGCTTGAGGGCCACAGTCGGCTGTCTTTCCAGGCTGAGCGTTTCACCCCGCCTCTTACTTTGAAAATGAATTTCGTTGCGAACCCGCAGGAGAAAATCATAGGCCTGCTCGAAATCCTTCCTTTCGTTATTTCTCAGGTAGCCATTTTTTTCCAGAACCTCCAGACTTCCCTCGCCCAGCTTTATGCTGCTCATCCAGAGGACACTCTGAAAATCGCGCAATCCGCCCACTCCGTTTTTAATATTCGGTTCCTGTAAAAAAACGGTACCGCCATGACTTTTACGGCGCGCCTTTTGATCTTTGATGCGATCCTCGAAATACCTGTCCGGTTCATCCCGGGCGCTGAAAATTTCATATTTTTTCTTAAAGGTTGTAAAAAGCTCCTCCGATCCAGCCACCAGTCTGGATTCGAGCATGGCACTTTTTGACTTGATGCTGTTTTTCGCCTCTTCGATCGATTCTGCGATCGAGCGGGTGGAATGGCCCAGGTTAAGACCCAGATCCCAGAGCACATAGAGGAGGGTTTCGGAAAGGGCGTTTTGCAGACGCTCAAATTCTTCTTTGCCTCGGCCATCGGCGTGCAGAAACATCAAATCGATATCGCTGAAGGGGCAAAGCTCCGCCCGGCCATAACCACCCAAAGCGACCACCGAAACCGCTTCAAAATCGGGTTTGGCCTGCTCCCGGCAGGAATTTAAAACATGGGTGAAGAGACTTTCGATGAGCACATCGATCATGCAGGCGCGGGCAAATGCGACCCGTTTACCGCTGTCTCCCTTCCGATGATAACGCAGGCTCATTTGGTTTTCCAGGCGCAAGAAATCCTTGCAGGCGCTCAAGATGCGCGCGCGGTCGCTACCGGGCACAAAGCTCAGCTTTTTCTTCGCATGCTGGCGCAGGCGTTTAAACAACGGGTCTTCCATTGGATCTAATACAGTCAAGTCACATCAAAAATTATTATTTTGGCAATGGGCGGTTTTATAGGCCCATGGGATCAGCTGTCAAAGAACTACACAGAGAAGCCAAACTACCGGTGACGCGGTGGTCTTTTTAAAGACGAATGTTTTTTCAAGTATTTCTTGGGGGGGCATTCAAAAAGAGTCGCGGGAAATATAATTTATGACATAAGTCCCTAATAAGTTGATCTCCGAGTGTCATATCTTCGCTCTGCATGAAAGAAATAAACGACCTCAATTTTGACGCATCTTCGGCGCCAGCGGAGGAAAAGGCCGACATCAAAAATACGACCATAATTTGTGGCGTAACGCTGGCTTTTGCCCTGGCCGCAGCCGGTATCTTCCTGAGTAAAGCGCCATTTTGGCCTTTCACCACGGCTGCGGGGCGCAATCCCCTGGATGCGGTGTTGCTGGCTATCGTCTTGGGTATGTTGGTAGGGAACTTGTGGAAAGTTCCGGGTTCGTTTCGGGCAGGGATTCAATTTTCAGTCAATAGATTCCTTCCCTTTGGGGTCATTTTATTGGGGGCGAGGCTCGACTTCCACGACCTTCTGGCTGTCGGCGTCACAGGCATTGTATTGAGTGTTCTGGAAGTGCTCTTTGCCTTGGCGCTTTTTTTATACCTGACGCACCGGTTTGATCTTCCGGCTCGGCAGGGCCTTTTGCTCGGCGTGGGCACCGCCATTTGCGGAGGAACGGCCATCGTGGCGGTGGCTCCCGTTATCAAGGCGAAGGATGAAGAGGTGGTTATGGCAGTGGCCACGGTGACTTTGCTCGGGTTGATTGCGATGTTTTCCCTGCCCGTAATGGCGGAAATCCTCGGCTTGGGGCCGCGTGCCTTCGGAATATGGACGGGACTCACGGTGCACCAGACTCCTCAAGTGATTGCGGCCGGTTTTGCCCACAGTCTGGAGGCGGGAGAGGTGGCCACAATTATCAAGCTGGCCCGTGTTTGCCTGCTGGCACCGGTGGTGTTTTGCACAGGCGTTTACTGGGCCTGGAAGGAAAATGCCGGAAGCGCTGAAAAAGTTGGTCTCAAACGCTATCTTGGTATGTTTCCAACCTTTGTTCTGGGGTTTCTTGCTTTGGCGCTGGCCAACACCTGGGGTTTTATACCCGACGTCGATTTACAGTGGGAGGCGGCGCCGGCTTTTCTTGAGGGATCCGAAACGGGTTTTTCGCTGCAATGGCTATTGGTAAAAATGGCCACCTTGTTTCTGGCCGTGAGCATGGCCGGAGTAGGGCTGGAAACGCGCTTTTCCTGCCTGTGCCGAACCAGCCGAAAAGCATTGCTGGCAGCGGGACTGGGAGCGTTAGTTATCGGGTTGCTGGGATTAGGGGCAGCCATTCTCGTTACGTAAAAAAAGAACACCAAATCTGCGCGGCGGGGTGTATAATATCACTGGCGCTGGCGGATGAATCTGGTCAGGTTTTCTGCGATTTCTCTCATGCCGTCGGGTGAGGGGTGGACGAGATCGGTGGTGAGGGTATGGGTGTTGGGCAAGAGTTCGTTTCCTTTTACATAAAATACTTTTGGGGACTGAAGGGCCTCGACCTGCCTTGCCACAATTTCCCGAAATGCAGCGATTTTCTCATCGTTTTCGAAATCGCGATAACAGGTAAACAGATCGGTGCAAAATATCGGTTTGTGGGAGTGTGCGCTTGAAACCGTTTGCAGGAAATAGGTGACCCGTTTTTCGAATTCGGCGGTATCGATGTGATTGATGAGGTTGATTCCGAGCTCCAATACGAGGGTGTGGAAATCCTGGTGCGCCGCTATGTAATCGGCGAGCTCCTTTTCCAGGTGGGCACCAGCTCCCATGCCCAGGTTGAACAGGTCGACCCCAAGGAGCCTGGCGGTTGTCATGGCGAACGTCTCGGAGGGTCCGACGGACATACTCCCATGAGTTATTGAGGAACCGTAAAAAAGGCATTTTTGTGAGGGCGTTTGGCTCGCAGCGGGCGGCTCGAATTCGCCTTCCATACCGATAAGGCGCACCTCAGGGCGCCAGGGTAGAATGAGTCGCGTGAGGTTGGAGGAAAAAGGATGATCTCCCGCATCGGCCAGAGATTGCAGTGTTTCCCATCGAAGCGGCCTTGCGACGATAATTTCCGTGGGCTCGGTCCCGACGACCTGCCAACTCTGAAAGAAGCAGCCTTGCCAAACTTCGATTACGGAAGGCCGTTCCGTGCACCGCAGGACTATTCGTGCCTGCTCGCTCTTGAGGTTGAACCGCAATTCGCAGCCGGCGGCTTCAAGAACCCGTTGACGGGCGTTTTCGTTCAGGCTGATGCGAAGATCGTTTGGCACCCGCGAAAGGATAAGTTCTCCGTCCGTTTCACCCGGCAGCAGTTCCTGCACATTATGCAATTCGACGTTGTTGAATATCATGGTAAGAAAGCGGCCAAGACATTCCCGTTTCGCGCCTTTGGCATGGTTGTGATTCTGGGACAGGCAGGTTTTAAAGAAAGGAGGTAACCTTATAGGATTTTGCGTTTGAGTAAAGTTTTAGAACGATTCTCAAATTCGATCTATAGTGGTAGACTCCGGCGATATATCTCAGAGGCCCGAAATGTGAAATTCAGTCGTATGCCAAATAAGCCGTAAAGCGTTTCCGTCCGCCGAGTTGTTGGGACTCGGAGCCGCTAATGTCGTGACCTAGGTTGTGGTTTTTTCTATTCCGACTTGAATCTTTATGGGTCTTCGGAACACTTTGAGATTCCCAGTTTTTTCCAGTCATAATCTGAAATATGAACATCGATTTTTTTTAGTGGCCTTTTTATTAGGACCTATTCGATTATTTGAAGAGCTCTTTCTTTTTCCTCCTCCGATACGTTTTGAAGATTGCGAATACCTTGTGCCAGCCTTTCCTTATCGATAGTATTGCTCCCGCGGAAATCGTATGTCGCATGATCTATAATTCCACGAAGTGCTTGCTCACGCAGGCTATCGTCTGAAATATTGTCGATTAATGGGAAAACGCTATCCGATATGTTTGAGGATGAACTCTGAGACCAAACTAACCGTTGAAGACTCAAATCCTTTTCCCGGCCGGCTTCCATCGCTCCCACGTAATTATTGGCAGCTTCAAAGTCCTGAGAACCCCAGAACCACATCGTTGAGAGCCTACTCTTTTCCCTCAGCGCCTCGTTCTCAATCGAATCACCCCACTTTATCGCCGATTCTATGTCAACTTGAGCCATGTTCCGGATGATCGATGAAGCGATTTTATCGGATTCGGCGTTTGCTGGAAGGTCATTCAAGAGAGCGGCAACATCATTGATTCCTCCGTTGTTGGTCCACTGTGTTAATACCGCTTGAAGCGCTTGATCTTGAATTTCCCCGGACAATTCACCTAATGCATAATTTGTGGCGCTGGAGGGATCTTGTGTGGCCCAGCCGTTCATCAGGCTGAGAAGAGCAGTTTCCTTTAATTTCTCATCCGTAAGCACCTTTAGTGCATCGACTGCGGCGGTTGAATCATACTTTCCCCATTCCTTCCATAGCTCGGAGGTGAAATTCTTCCTGTTCACTCCATCGCCCATAGTCGAAATGTATTCGACAGCATCGCCGAACCCCCTATTGAGCGCTATCTCGCCCGCGATCATGCGATAATGAAATCCTCGCTGCCATTCGTTCGTAATATCAGGCACAAGTTCCAAAGAGAGGCCGGGATTTGTTTTCGCAATTTCAGCAATCACATCAAACGAGTGTATGTCCCAAACAGCCCCCCGATTATTCATATTCATTATCCATTCCCAGGCGCCACGTGGGTCGTTCTTGGCCCATCCCGCAGCCGCATCACTCATGAGATGATTGCGTATGGCACCCTTTTCCGCCATAGCAGCGGTAACAGCCGCCATCGAGTCAAACTCTGCCCATCGCTCAAAGAATGATCCGAGCATTCCGCCCTTACGTTTACTATAAGGTAAACTTTGCAACTCAGAATAAAAATCCTCAAATTCACCGGGCTGAAGATTCTCTAGGAGCTGATAGAACCGATATCGTCGTTCCGCTCTTTCGTCTTCCGAGAGGATTGCCAATAATTCATCACGAGTTGACGTTCGCTCAAGTTGCTCGCCCTGGGAGGAGTCGTCTACCGCTTCCTCAACTACTGATGGTGAATGGGCTCCCAATACCTTCTCAGCGGTAGGCGATTGTTGCGTCAAAGATGTCTTAGAAGTTTCGACTGATAGAGCCAAAAAAACTACCCAACAAGCGAAAACTCCAGCAAGAAGCCATCCAAGTGCGAGTAGTGTATATTTCGGAAGTCGCCTCATTTTATTAACCACCTAACTAATTATAACATCAACGCACAAAGGAGTAAAATCTTAGTGGTAAATATTTATGATTCTGGAGTTTTTGGCAACTTTGTTCAAACGCATCAAAGGGAGCCAACGTATCAATTGACGGATTGGGGGGATTGTGGTATTATACCGCCGGATGTCCCGATTGATGGGTTGATTGGCCTCGAATTGAGGGGTTTTAACTTTGACACCGGCAGGTATCCTCGTTCGCTGGGACGGTTTAATTCATTTTCTATTAACTTTTTTATTTTTCTATCTTTCAAAATTGGCCAATGACGCAGATTTCCAAAGTTTACGATCCGAAGACGGTTGAGTCCCGCTGGTACGATAATTGGCTGGAGCGCAAGGCTTTCGCCGGTCGCCGCACGGAGAACAAGGATGAGTCCTACTGCATCATGATTCCGCCGCCCAATGTGACGGGGATGCTCCATATGGGCCATATTCTGGATAATACGTTGCAGGATATCTTCATCCGCCGGGCGCGCCTGGAGGGGAAGGGAGCCCTCTGGTATCCGGGAACGGACCACGCGGGGATCGCTACTCAAACGCGGGTGGAGCAGAATTTGCGGGCCGAGGGGAAATCCAAGTACGACCTGGGACGGGAGGCATTCGTGGAAAAGGTTTGGGAGTTTCGCCAGGAGAAAGGCGGGATTATTCTTAACCAGCTCAAGCAGTTGGGCGCCTCCTGCGATTGGGACCGCACGTCGTTCACGCTCGACCCGGAATACGCCCGGTCGGTCCTGACGGCTTTTGTGAAACTTTATGAGCGCGGTTATATTTACCGGGGCAAGCGCATGGTCAACTGGTGCCCGGCGAGCTTGACGGCGTTGAGTGATGAAGAGGTGGAGTTGAAGCCGCAGAAGGGCATTTTATATAAAATGCGCTATGAAATCGTGGAGCGCCCCGGCCAATACCTGGAGATTTCGACCACGCGTCCGGAAACGTTGATGGGGGACACCGGGGTGGCCGTTCATCCGGAGGACGACCGTTACAAGGACCTGGTCGGGCTGCATTGCTGGCGGCCGTTTCCGAAGGCGAAAATCCCCATCGTGGCGGATGATTATATCGACCGGGAATTCGGGACCGGGGTGCTCAAGGTGACGCCCGCCCACGACAAGGCGGATTTTGAAATCGGCCAACGCCATGGATTGCCGGCGATCGACGTTTTCAACCCGGACGGCACCTTGAATGCCAATGCGGGGGAGGACCTGGAGGGAATCGATCGATTCGCGGGCCGCAAGCTGACAGCCGATAAATTGCGCGAGATGGGTTTGCTGGTGGAGGAGGAGCCCTACGAAAACCGGGTCGGGTTTTCCCAAAGGGCCAATGTGCCGGTGGAGCCGCGCCTGTCCGAACAGTGGTTTATGCGCTACCCCAAAGTGGAGGAAGCCAAGACGGCAGTTTTAAAGGGATTTATTAAATTTCATCCCAAAAGATGGGAAAATGTTTATTTGCACTGGCTCAACAATATCACGGATTGGTGCATCAGCCGCCAGCTTTGGTGGGGGCACCGCATTCCCGTCTGGTATAAAAAGGGGGCCAATCGGTCCGACGAGGCCAATTGGCATATTTCGGTGGACGGCCCGCCCGACCCGGAGAATTGGGAGCAGGACGAAGACGTCCTTGATACCTGGGCCTCCTCCAATCTTTGGCCATTGGCCAATTTCGGCTGGCCGGACCCCGATGCCTCCGAGCGGGAGGACCTCGATTACTTTTACCCTACGAGGGTTCTGGTGACCGGTTTCGACATCATTTTTTTCTGGGTGGCCCGTATGATTATGGCCGGTCTCGAATTACACGGTCAGGAGAAAGAAGCTTTAACCGACGAGGAAATCCAGCAGCGCATTCCGTTCCGCAACGTTTATATTCATGGTTTAATCCGGGACCACAAAGGCCGTAAAATGTCCAAAACCTTGGGCAATTCCCCCGACCCACTCGATTTAATCGAAAAATTCGGAGCGGATGGGTTGCGGTTCGGTATCGTCAACATAGCGCCCACGGGGCAAGATATTCTATTTGGGGAAGACCGCGTGCAAATGGGCCGGAATTTTTGCAACAAGCTCTGGAATGCCGCCCGATTTCGCCAAATCTCCGGAGCGATGGCCGATAATTCAAGTCTCGAATCCATTTGCGCGCGGTTGGATCGGGACCAGTTCGACGAGTACGACCACTGGATTATAAGCCGTCTCCTGACCTCCATCCAGCAGGTTAAGTTGTTTTTCGATGATTATTTGATCGAGCGATTGCCGGGAGTGATCTACGAGTTTTTTTGGGGCGATTTCTGCGATTGGTATGTGGAAATTTCCAAAAGCAAATTACAGGATGAACGGTTGCGTGGAAATTGCCTGGCCATTCAGGATTTGGTTTTACGGCAGGTTCTTTTGCTGCTGGAGCCGATTTGCCCACATATCAGCGAAGAACTATGGAAGGACCTCGGCTACTCAACCGCTCCGGGAGCGCTTTTGCAGGACACGGAAAATCCTGGCATCACCGACGAGGATGAACTCAGAAAATGGATTGAGATCGAGAGTTTCAAGATTGATGCCGAGGCGGCCGCCAGGATACTCGATCTGCAAACTTTCGTCATGAAAGCCCGCTCCTTGAAAGCCGAATATGGTATGGCTAATTCCAAAAATGCGGCCTTCTTTTATACAGTTCCGCAATCTCATCGGAGATTCCTGAAATCCCATGCCACCATCTTCAAAACCTTGGCCGGAGCCGGAGAATTGACTTATACCGAATCGAGGCCGGAGGGATCACCCGCTGCCGTCACTGCTTTGGGAACCCTCTATCTGGACGTTGCCAGCTCCATGGATATCTCCGCCGAAAAGAGTCGGCTGGAGCGGGAATTGGCCAAGCTGGAAAAGGTGGTGGCCATCGGCGAGAATAAGCTTCGCAATGAAAAGTTCCTCAACAATGCCCCCGCCAATATTGTCAATGGCGCCCGCAAGCAACTGGAGGAAAGCAAAGGGAAAAAAGATGAATTAGCCCGTCTGCTGGCAGAATTGAAATGAATGAATCTCTGTTCGGAAAGGGTAATTAATCGAACACCAAGAAACTCTACTTACTGGGTTCCTTGATGGTCCAGAGAAGATTTCTTTCAGAATCCGCCAGCTTTTTGGTGGTTTGTTCCAGTCGCTCCGCCAGGTCGCGAAGGATTTGTTTGGTTAAATCCGGTTTTTTCCGCACCGTTTCATCAATGCCGTTGGCGATGTGTTCCACCGTGCTTTTCGTTTTCGCAATAATGTTGCAGGTCCGAGGTTTATTCAGGATATCGCTCATTTCGCCGAAGATCGTGTCGGGCTGATTGATTTCGGCAATGCGCACTTTGTCTTTATAAACCTCCAAGCTACCGCTTCTGAGGATATAAAAACCATTGCCCATGACTCCTTCTTTGATCAAAACCTGCCCCGGGTCGAAAACGATTTGTTTGCTCATATTGGTTGCATTATCAAAAAACCTGCGGACCGTTCAAGCCAACTTTTTATCAATTTGTCAGTTTTCCGGAATCGGCGGACTGTTTGGGACATCTGCGGACCTAATTGAACCGGAAAGTTCGATCTTCATCTGCTATGCTCAAAGAGATGATTTCCACTTTAGATTTAACCGGATCGAATCGGCTGCCGTAGGCATTGCGGAAGCTTGCCAGGGCTACGTTTACGGTTTCATTGATCGGCAGGGGTTCGTTGATGACCAACGTGAAAGGACCTTCTGGGGCGTATCGGTTTAATTTTACGACCACATGCGGCCAATCCCAGTTGCTCGTATTCTTTATTTGCAGGACCGTTCCACCAGATTTGAAACTAGCGTTGATTTGATTTTGGATCAACTTCGAGCAGCCGCCGGTTTCAGCCAATAGAGGAAGCCCGAGGATTAGCAAAATAAGTATCTTCGGCCATTTTTTTCTCCTGACTGGTAACCAGCAGGGCGTTGCGGTTCCTGACATTTCTTTACTCTGGTTTCTCTTTTTCTCGGCAGGGACTGGAGAAACCCAAAGTAATTTTTTCCAGAACGGATTTTTTTTATGTCCGGCGCCCAGGGAAATTACCCGGGCTCTAATTTAATTCTTCAACTTCCTCGACTTCCTCAACATCGTCGATTGAAGGGCGTATCCGTTTAACTTTGGGAGGTTTAGGAGGCTTGGGAGGTCGAGGAGCCAGTCCGGATTTGTCTCCCGCTTTTTTCAGGACGATATCACCATTGATCGATTCCAGTGAAATGAGGACTCCTCCGCCGTTCAGTACTCCGGTAACGGTGCGTTGTCCGATATTGTGCCTGTAAGGGTCCCGCTTATCGGTGTCGTAGGCAATGTTCAGGTTTGTGCGGATATCGCTGTTGAGCGATTTCATTTGCAAATTTGCTTGGGTGTCCGGCGGTATGCTCACCACGGTATCGCCATTCAGGTTGGTTATGGAAGTGGGAGCCTCTTGGAAAACCTCGGAAAAACTGACCACCAAATCCCCATTCATATTGTGCAGTGTGGCTGGGCCGCTGATGTTCCTGATGACGGCGTCGCCCTCTGCCACGGCAACCTCGATTTCGCCTTTGAAGTTTTGTATGATGGTATCGCCGTTTCCCATAATATTAACCTTGAGGGAAAAGTGATGGGGAATTCTGATCGAGTAATCGGAGGAGGCGCTATTGGGCACTCCGGTGATTTTTACGCTATTTTCATTTTCCTCAATCGTGAGTCCGATTCCCGTATTGTCCCTGCCAATGGAAAAAACGGAAACGAAGCCGTCTGCTTCATCCTCATCCTCCGGTTGTTCATAATCGTCCGCAATTATGGTGATTTCCTTCGCATCGGTTCCATCGATGAATATATCACCGTAGCTTTCCACAAAGGTAAGTTGCACCTCGTGGACGGTATCCGCTGGAATGAAAGAATGCTTCGCCCCTTCTGCGGCCAATCCCACGGCAGGAAGCAGGCTAAAGAGTATGAGAGTTGGTAGTTTTTTAAGTTTGTTCATTTTGATTCCTTATTCATTGAAATGATGTTCTTTTAAAGAAGCTGTCCCAGGCCTCTGAGGGCTTTATCTTTGACCTCCAATGGCGTTATGGCGCTGTTGAGCAATTGCTGCATGGGCTCGCGGGCCCGTTTTTCATCAATTCCCACCATCAGATCTATCAGCATGATTTGCATCACCGGATGAATCTGCCGGGGCAGGGAATCGACCAGGGCGGCACGCACATTTTCCTGATGGGCGAAACGGGTCAGAGCGTTGAGGGAGGCCAAGCGAACATTTACATTGTCGTCCTGGTTTAGCCTTTGCCGGAGAGCCTCGAAGAGATCGGGCGAGAGTTTCGACATTTCATCGGTATAACCGACAGCCTGGATGCGTTTGCTGGCCGATCGCTGCTCCATCATGTAAACGGCCATCATTTCTTTCATGGATTCGATCTGCCCCTGCAAAGACTCCAATTCCTGGGCGGCGACTGTCTTTGGCTGGGGGACCGATTCCACTAGGGAGTCCGTTTGCTGGCTACCGATCCAGAAACCCGCCAGGAGCAAAGCCAGTCCAGCCGCAATGCTTCCCGCCCAAGGCGTAAATTTCCAGATGGTCGGTTCTATTAAAGTATTTTTTGGTCCGGAGCCGCTTTCCGGAGCCGCTTTCGCATTGTCCAGCATGGAGTAAAAGTTTTCCCTCAGGCGTGTACTGGGCTGAACCTCTTCAACTGCATCCAATTCGGCCATCAAGACGCTCAGTTGTTCCCATTCTTCCCGGCAGGATTCGCATTGTCCGAGGTGCCGGCGAACATCTTCCGGGAGGCTGGGTTCCTGGCTGTTCTCCCACAGTGCGGTCATTTGGCGGCTAATTTTCTCACACTTCATTGTGCATTGCCTCCATTTTCAGAGCTTTCAAAATAAATTTCCCTCAACCGGGCCATGGCTCGATGCACTCGCACTTTTATCGCTGCCACCGTTATTCCTTTGATCTGTGAAATCTCATCATACTTCAAGCCCTCAAATCGGCTCAGGAGGAGCAATTCCCTTTGTTCCAACGGCAACCGGTGGAGCGCCTCCAGCAGATTTTGTTTTCTTTCCTTGTTTTCCATTGCGTCTACAGCCAGTTGTTCGGAATCTTCAGCATGATGGCTTTCATCAAAAGTTTCCATGCTTCTTTTGTGTTTCCGGTAATGATCCGCATGTAGATTCCTTGCCATGCGATACATCCAGGCCCGAAACGGATAGTTTTCTTTATAAGTATGCCGAAACCGAAGAATTCTTTGAAATACGCTTTGTGTTAAATCCTCACTCGTTTCCCGGTTTGAAGTCAGCCGGAGAAAGAAATTGAACAGCTTCACATGGTAGCGTTCAAAGAGCGGCCCCAGAGAATCCAGTGTGCCATTTTTCACAGCAAGCATAAGCATCTCGTCTGTAATCACTTTGTTGAATCGGATATTTGGCGAATTCCCTTTTGTTTTGTCTAATGGCCGTCATGTGGGACAGTACCCCAAAAATTAGTCGGCATGTAGCCAGGATTGTCAAAGGGAATTCCCATTGTCATATCGCTCCCTTTGGCGCCGGAACTTCAATCGCTAAAGAATCAACCAAGTTCACGACTCCCGCCTCCGCAGCCATCACTCCGGCCAAAAGCAAAAGGCTGGTTAAGGTCCAGACCAACAATTCTCGATAATAATTCGTTTTCATGACCCTGAATACGAATCGTGATAGATAAGGTTACAATATTTCTGATTTCCTTAAATAAATCCATTTTTTGTTCGACTTTAATAAATAGCTAAAAAGAGGGTCAATTATTGTAAAAAAAAATTTAAATTTTTGTTTTGCGCGCATTTTTATTGAAAAATGTAAATAGTTGATTAGTATGATGTTTAAAGTTAAACACCAAATAATAAACGATAAATTAATTAGTTAATTTCTAAAATGTTAATCTTCCCTGTTCAATTTACTAATGCACATTGAGGGAAACGGTTAGATGGTAAACGACCAAAGTTCAAAAAAGTATTTCGCGCCGCGAAAGAAAAATATGACCAGGGAAATATGGTCCCTGGGACATCGGCCAAAATACTACAATCGGTTGAAAATCGCGGCTTTTGGAGATCCCAAGGGTCCATACAGTTTGGCCGATATCAGTGGCCAAAGGATTCCATTTACCGATCAGGCGGCAGATTGGGGCTCCAGTTATTTGGATGAACTACGCCAATTGGCCCTTTCCTACTGGGTCGGTTCAGAGTTCGATGTCGCGGTCTTGCGGAAGGAACCCGGGCACGAAATACAGCGTCCCGTGACGCGCATTTTTCACGAATTTAACGCCTTGAC
>JAJFLT010000189.1 GCA_021772555.1 Opitutales bacterium
GTTTTCGGCCCATGTTGCTGACCGCCCTGGCCGTTGTGGTGGGTGCTTCGGTGATCCTTTTCGATCCCATTTTTCAAGGTCTCGCTATTTCCCTCATGGCTGGCGAGGTGGCCTCCCTGCTGATCAGCCGCATGGCCGTGCCGGTCATTTATTTCATGGTCAATGACCGGTGAGGGAAAGTTAAGGCGCATTGCCTTTGGAAGTTGAAAATCTTTTCTGGCGGTGTGATTATCCTGAATGACTTTAAAATTCGTTCGCAGTTAAATGAGTCTTAAATTTGAATCGAAATTCTCCGGTGGCAACGCGCGCCGTTTATCAATTGCTACCGATGGCGCCATGCCAGTGGTCAGCTTTGCGGCCGATCCCTGCCAGGGGCCCGAGTGTCTCTGGTTTAATTTCCGCCTCGTGGAGACTTCGCCGGATTCCGCCAAAGCGGGGAAAGTTCAACTGGTGCTGGAGTATTTCGACAACCTTTTCGGCAGCGGCGATCCCATCCGGGTGCGCCCGGTCTGTAAACACCAGAACAGGGATTGGGTGCGGATGAAACCGGGAAAAATCGAAGTCAGCAAGGACGGGCGGCACAGCGTTTCCTGGATCATCGATTACCCAAATCCCAGCGTCGAGGTGGCCGTTTCCTTTCCCTATGGGTCATTGGAAATCAAGCAGATGGTGGGCAAAACAAAAGGCTACTGGAAGTCCGACACGATCGGCCTGACGCAATCCGGGCGGCCCCTCCAGCGATTGAGCAACAACTACGGAACGCCCGACGGTAAAATGCCCGGCATCTACCTCGTGGCCCGCCAGAATCCCGGCGAAGCGCCCGGCTCCTGGGTGCTCGACGGCCTCCTGCGGGAATTGGCCCGCACCCGTAACCAACGCTGCCTGGTGTGGACGATTCCCCTGGCCGACATCGACGGCATCGCGCGCGGTGAATACGGCAAAAAAAGTTATCCCTTCAACATCAATCGCTCCTGGGGAGATTCCTTTAACCGGCACGAAACCCTCGTCATGCAAAACGACCTCAAACGCTGGCAAGAACGCTGCCAACCGGTCCTCGGAATCAACTTCCAGTCACCCGGCATCTGCCATAGCGAGGGCATCCACTGTTATTTACCCGATGCGGAACGCTTTCCCGAATCACACAAACTGTCCACCGCCTGGGCCAACAGCCTGGCCAACCGGATACCCCCCAAATTTGCCGCTCCCGCCACCGATTTCAAGAAACCGGCCCCGCCACGGCTAGGAGGCCTCGAAAACGATTTCGTCTCCTATTGCAGCGAAACCCTCAGCATTTCTGCGCTGACCCTGTTATCACCCTACTCCTTGGCCGGTGACAATTTAATGTCCCGCAAATGCTACCGCGAAATCGGCAAAGCCATTGCCCTGGCCATCCTCGATAGGTTCAAATAGCTTCTAACTACTACTGGAACTATCTGCGGGTGGAACGGGCTCTCCCCAGCACGTTATTATTTGCAAGCAATAGGTGCTCCACAATCCATTTACACCAACTCCTCCACAGCCGGAGAGGCCGGTCGGGTTTTTTTGCATATTGAGATGAAAGTGAAAACCAATCTAATTTTATTGAGTTAGCTTTTTCTTAAAATTCATTAAGCATTTTAAGCAATCCGAATCTGACTGATCTAAAGTAACATTCATTAAAGTTTTTTGAGCAAAGTCATCATCATCGCCTATTACCGTAGATGGGTTGAGCAACTGAAAAATCTTTCCTAATCACATCCCATTGTTCATCATTAAATTGCATAGGTTAATGCTACCTCTATCACGCTGCTTGACAATCTAATTATTCACTAAATCGAATTTGAGATAGGTTCTAGTCAAATTTACAAATGAAATAAAACCTTATTCATTATACACCATTTGCGACAACGACTTTAAATAGATGATTTGGCCTCCGTCTTTCAATTTTATCTTTTCACCTCTTATAGTGATATTTTTGCCAACCATACCACGTCCGATTGACAATAGGGCAACATATTGACTTTCTGGGGTTTTAGCTAAACCCAACCTGATTATATCTTGCCGAAAAAATGAAATTGGCATAGCAACTACGTCAGAAGGAGTGTTATTGCTGAAATAAAGATAGACATAACCAGTATCCATGGCAACAGATGTCCGTCGGACAACTCCAGAGAGTTTATTTGGAATAAAGAAATCCACGATTCTATGAATGGAATCGGAGTAAAATGTTCTTTCACCCTTGTAGAAAGTGCGTTGGATACCACCTGCGAGAATGACAAATACGCAAAGTGCGAAGAAGGCATACCAAACTGGTTTCTTATAACTTTTTGGGACGTGAGAGCGGTCTTCACCCATTTCTCAAAAATATCCTATATGGTCGATGTGAACTGTTTTTCCTAGACTTGATCCGGTCATAGAAAATCGGTGGACCACCATCAAACCATTTGGAAAAGAGTTGGCAAGGGTTTTTACAGCCAGGAAAGGGTCTGCGTATCAAAAGGAGTCATGCCATTCTTTAAGATATTCACTTAATATGCAAAGAAAACCCGCCAACTTCTCCGACTATGGGGGAGGTGTTGGTATTTATTTTGGGGAACACGGGCTTGATTTTTTTTAGAAATAGTGGATGCTGTTGTTTATGGTTTTGACTCCTTCTACGATGCTTCCTTTGGGGACTTTGGCTCCCGACTTTTCTTTGCCGGATTCGGATGGGAATACGGTATCACTAGGTGATTTTGCGGACGCCCAGGCTTTGCTGGTTGTTTTTATGTGTAATCACTGCCCCTACGTTATTCATTTGAAAAAAGATCTGGCTGCACTGGCCGCGGAATACAGCGCGCGCGGGGTGGCAACGATTGCCATCAACGCCAACGATAGGGAGAATTATCCTCAGGACGCTCCCGACAAAATGGCCGAGGACAAGGCGGAATTTGGTTATGTTTTTCCCTATTTGATGGATGATTCACAGGAGACGGCCAAAGCCTACCGGGCCGCTTGCACTCCCGATTTTTATGTCTTCGACAAGGATCGGCGGTTGGCCTACCGGGGGCAGTTTGACGATAGCCGTCCGGGCAACGACAAACCGATCACGGGCCAGGATATACGGGCGGCCCTCAATGCGGTCCTGGCGGGTAACCCGGTCGGTGGAGAGCAGGTGGCCAGCATGGGTTGCAATATCAAGTGGCGATCCGGCAACGAGCCGGATTATTTTGGGTGATTTCCGACCGGGGCCGGGCTGCCGTGGTTAATAGTTTAGCCCGCCGAGCAGGTAGACGGTCAGCAATACCAGGATCAAAAGCAACGCCACCCATAGCCACCAGCGCATGCTTGTGCGCTCGCCGGGATAAACACCGCGGCGGGTGAGGATGCGGGAGAGGCTGAAATTGAGGCGCATGGGTCCGTTGATGGCCCAACCACAGGCTTCCAGCACCAGGCTGAGGTCGCGCTTGCTCAATTTCAAAAGACTCAGAATGGCCGGAGGTAAAAGTATGAACATGAGAAAGACCAGAGCGGTGTAGAGGATCGTGCCGATTTCGACATTGGAAAGGGTGCTCGTTATAAACGCGAAGGAGGAGGAAAGGGCCGCGATGGCCACCCCCCCGCCAGCCAGAAAGCCGCCCATACCCGCGCCGGACGTGGTTGCGGCCGGGCCGCCGGGTTTCGCCGTGACATTTTTATCGACGGCTGAAATGCCCTCCTTCAATTGGCTTTGAAAGGCTTGCTCGCGGGTCGTCGAAATTTTTTCAATCTGCGAGGTAACGAGTTGGCCGAGGCGTTTGAATGGCCCTACAATGGCCTCCCGCACGCCGATCGGATGACCCGCGATTCTGACCACGGTGGCCTCCCAGTCTCGCCCGACGCGATCGCGGAACAAACCGTTTTTGCCCACCGCCAGCCGGTTGCTGGTTCCACTCGTGACGGCCGCCGCAATCAACCGTTTTCCGATACCCGGCGGGCCTCTCAGTTCGCAATACAACAAATAGATTCCGGCCTGACTGGCGATGGCGGCATGTTTGCCCACATCTTCAATAGAGAGACAGAGGTGAAAATCCCGCCCGTCCATGGTCAGGGTTCCGGCCTGGAAAATGGCCTTCTTATCCAGATCGTAAAAATCGGGCAGGGCGACGAAATTATTGGCCAGGCGAAAAAGATCGCGGTGAAACCGCAATAGCTTTTCCACTTCCGCGATGGCTTCGATTTCTGCCGCAATCTCGCGGTCTTCCGCCATCATCTGTTCCAGGGTTTCCCTATGGCTGGAGGCAAGAATAACCCCAATGCGTTCCATTCCCAGTTTTTCCACCTCGGCTCCCGCCTTGGCCTTTAACCAGTCGGCGTAGGGGGCGAATTTGGCTTTGATCTCACTCCAATCTTCTTGCGTCAAGGCGTCTTTTCCCTCTCCCAACACCGGGACCGCCGCCGATTTCCGAAAGATTTCCAGGGCCGTCGCAAAATAGGGATTTACCCTTCCGTTTAGAGGCAAAAGGCCCTCCGCATTGATTTTTGCCAGGGGGCTCTCTTTCAGTATTTCATTGATCTTGGGAATGGGGTCCGCATCGATGAAAGTATAGTCACCATGTGGTGAATTAAGGGGTTTTTCCGCTCGCACATCAAATGAAACCAGGGCGCATTGGGCAAAATATTCGTCGATCAGGGTCTCCAGAGCTTTCATGGAGGCAAAGGCGGCCTCCGTTTCTTCGCCCAAAACCATTAGCGATGACCGGGCCGTGTCTCCGGCCTGCCGCCAGTTTCGATATTTTTCCAGAGCGTCGAAAAAACGCTCAACTCCTTTTAGGTCAACTCCTTGAGCGCCTCCACGATCCGATTCACCGCCCACCGTGGTAAGGATCTCTTCGATTAAGTGTTTTACTTCATGGTCATCGGCGGCCTGCGGGGGAATAATCCCATCGCC
>JAJFLT010000190.1 GCA_021772555.1 Opitutales bacterium
GCAGGGGAGCGGAGATCCCCACCCGCTTCTGACCACCGAATCCTAACCTTCATACTATCCCGTTATTATGCACTAAAAAGCACTGCCAGAAATTGCCAGAAAATAATGGTTTTATATGGTGTCTCATAGGGATATAAAGGATTACATAAATTGTACATTGGATTCGTAAACCCTTTATTGTTAGCTAAATACTTGATAATCAAGGTTGGTGCGGGCGGGGGGAATCGAACCCCCACTTCAAGCTTGGGAAGCTCACGTTCTACCACTAAACCACGCCCGCATTTGTCGGAGAATAATTGCTCCGGTAGAACTAATTGGTTAGAACCTATCTCAAATTCGAAAATTACGATGCAGAGAGCCATTATGTGTTATGAACAAGGCGCGTCGGGACGTGGCGTTACTAACATCATTCATTTGCGAATTTGAGATAGGTTCTAATAATCAAGGCTAGGCCGCAGTCGGCCAACTGCAATAAAAATTTGCCCGGCCTTCTTCTATATTGCTTTTCAATGAAAATCCCGGCGACCGTCCAGAGCGCTTTTTAATGTAATCGAATCAGCATAAACAATGCCGCCTCCGCTCGGTAGTCCAAATCCGATGCGGGATACTTTCAGGGGACGGTCCCCGATGAGGGTTTCTTGAATGTAGTGGCAGGTGGCTTCGCCTTCAATGTTGTTGGATAGGGCGAGAATGATTTCGGTAACCTTCCCTTCGGCTATTCGCCGACCGAGTATTTCCAGATTGAGGTCGTCCGGACCGATCCCTTGAATTGGAGCCAGTTTCCCATGCAAAACATGGTAGAGCCCGTTATAGGCTCCCGATCGCTCGATGGCGATAAGGTCGGGAACCTGCTCAACCACACAAATGACATCCGGCACTCGTTTCGGGTTAAGGCAAACGGCACAAAGTTCTTCTTCGCATAGGTTTCCGCACTGGTTGCAACGCTTGATTTTTTCGGCCGCATTCTCCAGGGCAGTCGCCAGTTCCGGCAGCAGAGTGGGTTTTTCCACCGTCAGGTGCAGGGCAATCTTTTCCGCCGACCGGTAACCAAGCCCCGGCAATTTCTTGAGAGCTTTTTGCAGTTTTTCAAAAGAGGGTGTCATGAGGATAGGATTTATCCCGCAACCCGCCGAGGAGCAAGATGTAAAATAGCCTCAGAAAAATCGCGTTGGGCAATTCGCCTAAACAGTTTTTTGCAAGTCCTCCGATAGGCTGATTCCAATCTGCCAAAATCTATATTTACGGGTTTATCTCCAGGACCGGGAACGGAAACCGGGGGGCCGATTTCGATGAATACTTCGGGGCGTTTCAATTTTTTGAAAACAATTTTTTTGGTCATCGGCAAAACTGTATAATTAGAATTTTGGAGAAACACGGCTACTTCCGAATTGAATTTCAGTTCGTTCTTTTCATCTTCTTTGGAATCAGAAAAACTATTGCAATTAACGAAGATAGAAGGCTGACGAGCCTCGTTGCCCCGCCCGGACCCTCTTTCAAGTTGCAGCGAAATATCGGTGAGGGCTTTTTCCGATTGGAGAGAAAATACCGAGTCCAAGCGATAACGCTCGATGATTGGGACTTCCAAAATGCGGTCCCACCAGGTATGCGGGCCGCATAAAAAGAGGATTGGCCGGTTATCGGGATTTCTCAAAAATTCGTCCGGCACCCACAGCCGAATGCTTTGCAAATATCGTTTGCATAAACGATACTCCAAAAAACATAACCGGCGCCGGGGAAGAAAACGATTCCTTAATCTTCTCATTAAAACCTATCTCAAAATCGTCCGAATTTAGTCCGCCCTCAGTTATTTGAAAATCCATGCCGGTAGATTCCGATGATATCGCCGAGGTGTCGGACTACTTAACAAATCTTCAGGTAAAGATCCTGTCTGCGATCCCCCTATTGGACACCGAAGTCGCCCTGAAAAAAATGCCGGGAACGTCCCGAAGGCGGCGGCGGTCACACCATAGCCATCAAGGTTGGAAAGGTATTTTCAGCTCTACCGGCGCAGGCGTTATGTGGAATTTAATCTGGTCTACGATCGCGGAACCCTGTTCGGGCTGCAATCGGGCGGACGCACCGAGCACATTTTAATGTCCCTCCCACCGGCAGTCCATTGGCAATACGACTGGAAGCCGGAAACGGGCAGCCCTGAAGAGCGTCTCTACAAGGAATTTCTCCCGCCGAGAGACTGGGTTTAAAGACAATTACGCCAATTCGAATTTACCGATTGGTATAACGCAATATTCCCTCTTTCAGGTTTTCGGGATCGAGGTGCGATTCGGCCACAATTTCATCCAGGCTTCCCCCGCTACGCCAACGGTTATCGTAATCCGGGGTTACGGCGTAAGCTTCAAGTTCTCGATTCAAAATCCAATCGCGAACAGTTCGCCGAGCCTGAGTGGCGGCGATAAAGGAATTGCTCCATTCTTCAATGGGAAGAACTCTGCTCATATAGTCATCGTCTTGGCGCGCAAACAACTCATAGGAAACACAGCAGACAATTTTCACATTGGGACCCTCTTCGGCCAACCAGGGAAGGAGTTTAACCGCACTGGCAACCACGCTGGTCCCCTGGACGAGCATAACGCCTTCTTTCGGACGGTCGTCAAACGGACGCAGCACATAGGCGCCCTTGGCGGCCATCATGTGAGAGTCCATGCCGAGTGCTTCCCGGTCCGGCACTTCAACCGGTGGTCGCGTCAGGTGCAGGGCGATGATGGGCACCCCTGAAGCCAATGCCGCGCCGAGCGCCGGAGCGACTTCGTTATGTTCCCACGGGTGCAGGTTGATTATGTGTCCATCAGGAAACAACTGCGTAACACCGGGAGAAAATATACCGAAATGAGTGCGTGAATCTTCCGCAGTTTCCGGCCCGGAATGCCCGGCAACCCAGATGACCCGACCGGTTTTTAAATTACAATCCTGGGAAAGCTGGGAAAAGAGCCGCATGAGACCATACTTCAGGTAGGAAAAAGATCCATAGGTGGAACAGGCGCCAATATATCCCGCGTATTTGTTCTCGGCATCCTGGGAAAAATTGACGGAGGCCAAACCGGCGCAAATGCCAGAATTGGAAAATTCCGTTATTTGCTGTGGCAGCAGCGCACCTGTCGGGTTGTTGTCCCGATGATACCATCCGGTGCCTTTGTTTTCGCCAAAGTCTTTCATGAAACCGGCGATGTTAGTGGATTCCGCCAGATCGGCCGACATGGCAATGACGAGGGGTCTGCCATATTCTTTAAGGGCGTATGAATTGAACCAAGCGCCGAATTTCTCAAATCCCACACGGTTGGGTGCCATCGCTCCCGGTGGAGCGTAGATAGCTTCCGGGTAATTTTCCACATCGGTAAATGTTTTATCATCGGCCAGAAGATCTTTGCCCATATCCACATGCATACCTTCGATTTTTTCCGGCACCGCTTCGCCGATTTGCACCAATCGGTCGGTCATCCATTCGACTAATTGACGGTCGCCAGCCATGGCCCGGCAAACGGTTTCGATATGGCTTCGGGCTTGTTCGGTGGCTTTATCAGCCCCCGGATCGCCCTCTCCGAATCCTTCGAAGGCCACCCCGTAGGCTTCCTGAAACTCTTCCTTGGTTTTCCAGAAAAGTTCACTATTGCGCTTGTGGGCGGCACCGTGGGATGCGTAACCGGTAACTCCATAACCCCGGCCTTTAATGGTCTTGAACCAGGAGCAACGGGGCGCGTTTTGCGGATTTTGCCCAAAAAGATTTTCGTAAAGGGCCGGTACTACCCCTGAAAAATCGCTACCGTTTTCAGTGCCATCCACCTTGAAACCGTAGGGCTTGAACCAGCTTTCGGGATCGCCGTGAACGACCGAAGAATGCGTATGGGCATCGATTCCATAGTCGTTCCAGTCGAAAATATAGATGAGGTTGGACAAACCCAGACCATAAGCGGAATTTTTAGTTTCATGATGGGTTCCCGCGCTGTGACCGCCCTCCC
>JAJFLT010000020.1 GCA_021772555.1 Opitutales bacterium
CAACTTGTTCGGTGAATGGGGTTACGCCACCGAGACGGCCTTCGACGGGCGCGAGAGGAATGCCTGGCTGACCGGTATTTCGATGAGTCTTCCGGTTTTCGAAGGTCTCCGCATCCGCTCCAACAAACGCCGGGCCGATGCCCTCATACACGCCCAGGAACTGGTCATTCAAAATATTGAAAACCAGGTCGGGGCGGATTACAAACTCGCCCTGCAGGACGCCCGCTCGCGCTACGACCAAATCGGCATCACCCGTAAAAGGGTGGACCTGAGCGAGGAGGAACTCGACCTGGCCCGCACCCGCTTTACCGAAGGAGTGGCCGACAACCGGGAAATCATCGACGCTCTCGCCGCCCTCGCTGACGCCAGCGATGAAATGATCGAAATCCTTTACCAATACGATCTCAGCCGCCTCTCCCTGGCCCGAGCCAAAGGAGACGTCAGGCTTCTCCTCAGCGATTGAGCTTTGCTTGCTTCGAGTCGTTAGCCTGGCTCGATTGGCACTGTATGGATTCTTTAACCCGGTAAAGAAGCTTTGGCAGCATTCTGTTTTGAGGGGTGCTTTCAACTTCTCCTATCTGTTGGGCTCCCTGGTGTAAGTAGAAGCCTTCCGCATTTGGATCTGAGACAATAACGAACTCTTCGATGCCTAACGCGATGCATGTTTTTTCTATTTCTTGAAATACCACCTTGCCGATACCTCTGCCAATCGCCCTGGAGAGCAGCCAAAAATGGTCTAACGTAATTTCCTCTTCCTTCTTGATCGCAAAAAAACCGATCCTATCGGAATTCAACCAAATTGTCCTAACTGTATGTTTTTCGATGTATTCTCTCTCGACGCGTAGATCCTTTCTCCAGATATCAAGCTGCTCTTGTGCATACCCCCAATGCCCTTTGGATTCAATGGCGAGATCACTGAGGCATTCGGCCTCTTCGGGCTTTGCCTTTCTGAATTCAATTTCCATTCACACAAGAAGAGACAATTAACCCCTCGTCACCTCGATCTCCGGTGTTTGTATGAGCGTCTGGAGAACAACACAATAACGCTTGGTCAATGCGACGACTCTATCCAGTTCTTCGGCGGTAGCATCTGAATCAAGGTCGAAGCGAAGCCGCAAGTTACTGAACCCGACGGGGGCTTCCCTCGATACCGATAAGGTACCGCGAAAATCGAGATCGCCCTCCGCCACGATGCGCGCATCACGGAGGGGCACCCCGATGCTCGTTGCCACCGCTCGAAGCGTTACCCCGGTGCAGGCAACCAATGCTTCAAGGAGCATATCGCCGGAGCAGGCTTGTGTCCCATCTCCACCTGTGGTTGGGTGCAAACCTGCCTCGATCAACCCTTTTCCTGTATCTACCTTGCAAGCGATCCCCTCCAAAGCATGACATTCCGCGCGAAGCGTCACCAAGGCAGATGCCGGGTCTTCCCGATACTTCTCCTTCAACGGCGCCTGCAGCGCCCTCAATTTTTCTGAATTCATATTGTTGGCCGTCCTCTACTTCGATTTTTAACTTTTAGTTATTATTCGTAGTTTGATTGGTTTTAAGTGCTCTGGTGACACTAAGTGTTTACCATCATAGAGGCCCATGTAACCGAATTCATTTCCGGTGGATTTAATGACCAATTCCACGGAGTCATCCGTTGAGATGGATATCAGAAAATCGGCGTGATTTTTCCCTATGGCATTCCATATGCGATGATTTTCAAAAAACGGAGTATATAATAAATATTCTTTTCCTCTTTCCTTGATGTGCTCCTGTACATATTCGATTCTGATCTTAATCTCATTTTCTAGTACCTCAATCGGTATTTGAGTAATATATAGAGCAAATTCATAACCCCGTGGTACACCCCAATCCAAAGTCGGATTTTTCTTAAGTGTCGCACGTGCCATTTCTCGATCAACCACATGAAACTCGGTCGTTTCGTAACGCTTTCCCATAGCTTCAACTGTGAGCTTGGGATCATTCGCATGTGAATCATTTGTTCGATTTGAACTAATCGCGCGATAGGTGGGAACAATAATTCTAAAGTATTCGGGGATATACTGTTTTTTTTCCTTCGAGAGATTTGGGATTTTTCGATAGGTAAAATCTCCGACAATTCGGGAATTCTGTTTGCTTACCTCAATCGATAGGTTTTCACTGGATTTAATGGCGTCAGCTTCTTTGAGGTCAATGACGATTGGGTTACTCCAAGCAGAGATAGAAAGAAATAGGATTTGAAGTGGGATCGTTGCTCTGAGAAAATTGCTCATTTCAGGATAGCATTTAATAGACGATTAAATGTACAATCTATGATTAGTTACTCTAAAATTTTGGCCGAAATTGGCAAGAAAGATAGTTTTCCTTTGGAGGCTCTTTCGGCACTGGATTAGATTTGGAAATGGGGCTGCTTTTCGGTGGTTTCGATGGCTTTGAGCAGGCGGGTTTCTTCTGCACGCATTTTCTTGCGGTCCGCTTCTGTTTTATCGTTGAATCCGGCCAGGTGGAGCCAGCCGTGCACGAGGTAAAGGGTGAGTTCTCGCGCGACGGTGAGGTTCATTTTTTTGGCTGAGGAGGTGGCGAAATCCACCGACACACAAATCTCTCCGGCAAAGTCCATGCCGCGATCACCCGGAAAGGTGATGACGTCGGTGGGCGTCTCGTCTTGCATGAATTGGCGATGCAATTCCGTGTGTTCGCCCTGGTCCATGAAGACGATGGACAGTTCCCCGGCGGCCACGGCATGGGGGGCGATTTTGTCCAGAAAATGAAAGAGGGCCCGTATTTCCGCCAGCCGGTATTGCAGCCGTTCAGACCGGTTGGTTGCCAGTATGGGGCGTTGCTTTTTCCTGGGTGGCATGTGGGGCGGCAGTTTCGGATGGGTCGGGCGCTGGTTCGAGAGCGGAACTTTTACCTTTACCGTTTTTCTTTTGCGAGCCCGCTTTTCTTCCCGCTTTGGCGGGTTTGGCAGCGGCTTCTTCTTGTTCTTCACGGCTGGGATACTCGACCCGCGAATGGAGCATGTTTAGGAGCGTGAAGGAAAAGTTCCTTTTGATTTTGCCAACTTCCTCGAAGGTGAGGGCGCATTCGGAAAGCTGGCCGTCATCGAGGCGCGACTGGAAAATCCTGTCCAGCAGTTCGTCGATGGCCTGGGGGGTGACTTTGGGCAGGCAGCGGCTGGCCGCTTCGATGGAATCGGCGAAAAAGATGATGGCGCTTTCCTTGAATTGCGGTTTGGGGCCGTCGTAGCGATAAGTGCTTTCGTTGACTTTATCGATTTCCACCCGCGGGGCGTCGGGAAAAATGCTGGGGGTGTTGCCGGCTTTTTTCTGTTTCAGGGCCTTGTAGTAAAAATATTGAATGAGGGTGGTTCCGTGATGCTCTTTGATGATATCGATAACGGTTTCGGGCAGCTTGTATTCGCGGGCCAGTTGAACTCCCTCCTTAACGTGACTTTTGATCACCAGGGCGCTCATGGACGGGTTGCGCAGGTGGTGGGGGTTATGCCCTTCGCGCTGGTTTTCCGTAAAATATTCCGGTTTCTGGGTTTTGCCGATATCGTGAAAGAGAGAGCCGACCCGGCAAATCAGCGGATTGGCCCCAATTTCGGCGGCGGCATTTTCGGAAAGGTTGGCTACCATTAAGCTGTGGTGGTAGCTGCCGGGGGCCGTTACCTGCATACGGCGCAGCATCGGGTGGTTGAAATCCGTCAGCTCGAGCAGGGAAATGTTTGTGGTGAACTTGAACAAGTTTTCAAATAACGGCAGGAGGCCCAGAACGGCCACACCGGTGACCGCGCCTATGACCAGGGCGGCCGCCATTTGTTGGAGGATTACGCTCACATCGAAGGCCGCATGCAGGCCCATAAAAAAGATGCAAACAGCCATGCAAAGACCGGATAAAGCGCCCGCCTGGACCACCCGTGAACGCACCGTGACATTGTGGCAATAATAGATCCCAAGCAGGGAAGAGAGGAAACTGACCAGCAGGAGGGCCATGGAATTTCCCTGCATGAGAGCGTGAAACAGGCTGATGAGGACGGCCAGGAAGATGCCCGGACCGGTTCCGATGAGAATGGCGGTTAAAATCGGGCCCAACGCGGTCGGGGCCATGAAGGGGAGAAGGGCGGTCAAGGAAGGTTTGGTGGCGGTCAGAAAATCCAGTTCGATAAGCAACCGCAGAAAAAGCAGGTTGAGCAGCAATACCGTCACCGAAAGGAGTACCCGCTGTCTGTGCCGGCGCGACTGGCGGCTTCCGACTTTAATATAAATGGCTGCCGATACGAGAATGGCGATAGTCATTAACAACCGTTCCCATAGCAGCGGGTCCACACCCAGCGCGCGGTCCTTGTTGTTTTTAAGGCTTTGGCGGTAGGCGTTAAGTTGCTCCAACTCCAACGGGCGCACCTTGGTGTTCGGCTCAATGATGGTTTGCCCCTCAGCCACCTGGACAACTACGGGATCGATTTCGTTTTCGACCTGGCGGCGTTTTTCTTCGGTCTTCACCGGATCGAATTCCAGGTTCGGGTCGAGGCCGTTTCGCATTATGTGGAAAAGCGCCGAAGACGCTTCTCTGGGAATTTCCAGGGCCGACATGTTGATGCGTAAAAACCGCAGG
>JAJFLT010000191.1 GCA_021772555.1 Opitutales bacterium
CCTCCTCTTTCCCCCCGAATACTGCACCGGGTCGGCTCTTATATTTCGGGATGAAAGTGATCACGACCCCTCGCGCCGTTATAAATTGCTTTTCGATACCCAACATAATGGAGGGCCAGAGTTTAACCTGACCTGTTCCGCCGATGGCATCCACTGGCAATTGCCCCCCCAACGCTTGTGGGGCAGACCGCCCGGGCCGAATCAGGTGTGTCATGGTTTCAATCCGTGGGTGGAGGCCTTGCTCAGCCTGTTTCGCGACCCCCTGACTAAGCATCCCGGCTACCGCTGGAAGCTTTATGGACAGGATCGTTGGGCGGCCTACCCCCACGGCGTCGCCCCCAAAACCCGGAACCTGTCCCTGGCCCACGGGCCTTCGCCCACCGAGTTGATGGGCTACAAAGGAAACCCGGTTTTGGACCCCCGTAGCGGTTGCAATGAGGATCAAATCCACGGTGGATTGGTGCAGCCTTACGAGGGTGTTTACCTGTGCCTCTATCAGCATTGGGAGGGAGAAGATTGGGAGGTCGATCTTCGATTGGCTGTCAGCCGCGATGGCATTCACTTTTCACGTATTCAGCCAAACAAACCCTTATTGCCACTGGGACAGAGGGGCAGTTGGGATTCGGGGATGCTTTGCACACCCAATTCCTTATTCGCGCATGAGGGAAAAATCTGGCTCTACTACCGTGGCTCCATCGGAACCCTGACTACGGGAAGAATTACTATGAACGCCACGGACACTCCCGCCGCCAAGATAAAGGAATCCTGGCGAATGCTAACGGGATTGGCGCACTTGCGTCAGGACGGCTTTGCTTTTCTAACCTTGAAAAAGCCGGAAATACACTCCCAGCCGTTGAATTATTTCAAAGTACCCAAATACCGCATGCCGATGAAGGGGACTTTGAAAACGATTCCAATTGATTCCGAGGGCATTGATGGGCGGGCATTGCACCTCAATGTGGAAAACTATGCGCCGGGATTTGGTTCCGTTAAAGTGCAAATTCTCGATGCGGAAACCGGTGAGGTAATAGCTGGATACTCTTTTGAGGATTGCGATGCTATCGATGAAGCCTCCCTGGACAGAATCGTAACGTGGAACATTTCGTCCGATTTAAGCGCTATCACCGCGAAAACTATCTGTGTGGAATTTGAACTATCAGGGGCTCTTGATTCCCCGCAAATCTACTCCTTCTGGTTTGCGGATATTTAACACCCACTCAAAACATTTCTCGAGTCCAACTTTAGCGGCTCGACTTTTTCAAATACATCAAAAAGCATTACAATGAGCTCATCCAGCTATCGAAAAGCGCCATCCGGTTTCACCACCGATCAATGGGAGGAATTCATGAGGGAGGGTTTTCTGACTATTGAGAATGCCTTAACTGAGGACGAAATCGATTATTATGTCGATGCCATCGATCGCTGTTGCGCAAACGATTCCACATGGGAACCAGGTGCATTTTATGGTCCCACGAATGCGGTGGAAAAAGATCCGGTCCTGGCAGGTTTGATCGACCACCCAAGGCATGTGGGATACTTTTACGATCTGTATGGAGAACTGCTCAAGCTGCACTTGTCTCAAATTTGCCTGAGACCCACCGGCGGCACACACAGCAAGTGGCACCAGGATGGACCGCGCACGCTACCCTACCGGGTCTTCGCCCCCACCCTGCCAATGCAGGTGAAAATTAGTTATTGGCTGACAGATTTGCCGCGCCCCAAAATGGGTAACTTCGTCTATATGCCAGGCAGCCACAACACCGATCGTTTCGATGCTTACAACACCCATGAGAGCGTACCGGGCGAAAAAATCACCTGTCCTCCACGCGGAACGATCACCTTGATGCACTGCAACCTCTGGCATCGCGTAGAGCCCAACGAGAGCGATGTTTTGAGGAAAAATATTTTCCTGGCCTATTGTCCGTCCTGGATATGCGAGGCGGACCGGCATCAATCGTCACCGCAATGGCTGGAAACACTCAATCGGGAACAGCGCATCATCATGCGTAGCTATGATTATGGATACCATCGGACTAAACCGCAGGCTTCCGAATTTCCGCTCTTTCTTGACCGCGAGACGGGCCGCCAGACCGATTCGGATGATTTTCCCGACCTCCCCATGAGGCTTAGAAAACGGCTGACCATGCATGAAAAACTAAACCTGATGGAAACCGCCTAAGTATATCTCATAAATGACCGCTAATAGTTCGGGTTTAAACTCTCTATTATCTTTGAAAAACGGCCTAGTTGGATATTGGAAATTGCGTGGGGATTGCCGGGATTATTCAGGCCAGGAAAACCATGGGATGGTCAGGGGTGAAGGTCCCGCATTTGGAAAATTCGATGGGGAAAGCGGTTTTATCGAAGTTAAAAACAGTGCTTCCATGAATTTCGGTGACAACGACTTTACGGTTAGCGCAGAAGTTTTCAGGAAAGGGAATGGGGCATCCGCAGGCGGTGATATTTTGTGTAAATTCGACGCAACCCATAGAAATGGCTTTTCCTTATGCCTGGGCACGAGCGCCGGAGGTTATAATTCGCAAGGAAATGAGCAACAAATTCATTTTGGTATCGACGATAGCATAACCGCGGATTGGGAAGATTGTGGCCGACCCAACGAGAGCAGTAATTTTGCCGGATCCCTGACAGTTTATGACGGCGCTTTATACGTAGGCACAAACGACGCTCAAGATGAATCTGACTGGTGTCATGTCTTTCGATATAAAGAGGGCTCGGATTGGGAGGATTGCGGACGGGTGGGCAATCGCCGCACCCACGGCATTGAGGCGATGATCACGCACGAAGGCGCACTCTACGCGGGGACTTCGAACTATGACAAAGGCGGTGAAGTTTCCCGGACGGGTCTGGATTACGGGCGTATCTACCGCTACCAAGGTGGGCAGGAATGGGAAGACTGCGGCCAGCCGGGAAAGTGTGGCCGCCTGCCGTGCCTGGCATCTTACAAAGGCCGGCTCTATGTTCTGGGGGCCAACGATGAATCAACGCCCGACCGCAAATCCCGATGCTATGTCTATGAGGGTGACAAAAGCTGGAAGATGTGCGGCCAATGGATCACGAATGTCCATTGTATGATGGTGCACCGCGGCAAACTTCACGTGGGCGGCAATGGGGCCAAATACTGGCCTGATGCCTGGCTCGATGGATTTCCCGGAGCGGAGGTTTATACTTATGATGGCAAAGATTGGGAATCGCTCGGAAATCCACTCGGTTCGTGGGAAAAATGCAATCAGGTGCATACAATGGGGGTACATCGGGGCGAACTCATCGCGGGCACCTGGCCCGATCCAGTGGCGGTTTCCCGGAATAGCGAGTGGAAACACGGCGGTTTCCTCGGCGATAGCATCGAAACGAACGATTTAGCGGTTTATAATGGGAAATTGTACGCCGGTACCATACCCAGAGGCGATGTTTGGCGCTATGAGGAAAATCAATCCTGGACTTTAATGAAGCGATTTTACTCGCCCGAAGGATGGAATCCCGTAGAGCAAAGGAAATCGGGCGGCGACTACCGGGAAATGAAAAAGGCCTGGACCCGTGTCACCAGCCTGACGGTGTTCGGCGGCCGGTTGTTTGCCAGTATCGGTAGCTGCACGGGCTCCATACACCATGTACCGGCGGATGTTCGTGGGCGGGTATTCTCCTTCCAGGCGGGAAAGAGCGTTACCATGGACCGCGATGTGGGAAACGGATGGAAACACTGGGCGGCGGTTAAGAAACGGGGGCGGTTGAAGCTTTACCTCAACGGGAAACCGGTGGCCTCCTCCTCCCCTTTTCAGTCCGAAAAATTCAATCTTTCCAATGATGCATCATTGCAGATCGGCTTTGGCGAATCGGGATATTTCAGCGGCAAGATACGCGAGATTCGGCTCTATCAGAGAGCATTGCAGTCTGAGGAACTCAAACGCTGGCCTCGATGCTACTCAACCAACAAACCGCCAGCTTAAGCGCCATGGTTCCAGGTAATCCATACAAACTATTATCGCTTTTGCTGTGCCTGATCTGGGCGGGTTGTTTGGGATCCAAGTCCGATAACGGAAATCGGAATGCCGCGACGGAGTCCCATCAAGCTCAAGAGTCTTCCACCGCGCCGCCAACCATCGAACCGTCTATCCTGGCCAACCGAACTTTTCAGGAAGCGCCCATGCTGGCAGAAAAAGTCCATTCGGGTAAATTGCCGCCGGTCTCCGAACGCTTGCCTGAGAACCCTCTCGTTCTCGTGCCGGTAGAAGAAATCGGCACCTACGGCGGCACTCTGCGAAGAGCAATGGAAACCGATATAATTAACGAATCTACCGTTTCGAGGACATTCAGTGAGAGCCTCATGGCATTCGAGAGACCATTGCCCAACAGCCCGCAACTTAACCTGGCAGAGAGTTATGAATTTATCGATGAGGGGCGGAGCTTGGTGGTGAAATTGCGAAAGGGAATCAAATGGTCGGACGGAGAGCCATTCACAGTGGAGGATATTCTGTTTTGGTATGAGGACATGACTCTGGACGAAAATGCCCGCACCGCCAGTAACAATCCCCTATTTCCGGCCCGGTGGCGCAACGGCGGCAAACCCGTTAGAATGGAGAAGGTGGACGATTTCACCCTCAAAATTTCCTCTCACAAACCGTTGGGGAAAATCCTGGAAACTCTTTGCCATGACGATATTGCGATACCCAAACACGTTTTCGCCCAGTATCACCCTAAATATAATGCAAAATCGGACTATGACGAATTTCGCCGAAGAACTACCGATGGAATGCTGGCTTTCGAGCCGGGTATCCCCCGGCTGTCAGCCTGGGTTCCGGTAAAATGGGAGCGCAGTCAAAAGGCGGTTTATGAAAGAAATCCTTATTACTGGAAAGTGGATACAAAGGGAAACCAATTGCCTTATACAGACCGTTTCGAGTTTCCCATTGTCCCCAACACAGACCTCATCCAGTTGAAATTCCTCAATGGGGAAGTCGACTTATTACTCGGAACCTACCAGGCCAATGCCTATTCCTTTTTAAAATCGAAAGTGAGAGGGGGCGTTTTTAAACTTCATCTTGCGCAAGTTACTCCTTCCTATGCCTTTTTCCCGAACTGGGATGCACCCAACCCATTGCTGCGCGAGGCCCTGCGCAACAAAAATGTGAGAATAGCGCTTTCCCATGCCCTTAACCGCGATGAGATAAGTCAACTCATATTTGATGGGCTGCTCCAGCCAGGAGGGTTTTCTTTCAGCCATGCTGGCCCTTTTTATTCCGCCGAGTTGGCCCAGCTGTACTCGCAATACGATCCGGATAAATCGCGTCAGTTGCTCGACCAAAGCGGTTATAGCGATTCTGATGGCAATGGCTACAGGGAATTTAAGGACGGCTCCGTGTTTTCAATAACCCTGGATGTGCTTTCGGGGACCATTTATCCAGATCTGAGCGAACTGGCGGCGGCCCATTGGGAAGCTATCGGCATTAAAATAAACCTCAATATCGCCTTGCAGGAGATTATCATACCGAGACGGTACAATGGCGAATTTGAAGTACTGATCAAGGATATGCCGACTCATCCATTGACTCAATCGCATAACCTGGTCAATGTGGGTCCGAATCTTCCATTTTGGCACCAAAAGGCTGCTCAAGAAGCTCCGCCCTGGATGCGCCAGGTCACTGCGGACATCAAGGAGGCACAAGTCACCTTGGAGGCTGATAAACTGGCTGTCTACACGGAGCGAATCCGGGATCTGTTTTCCGAAAATATCCCCTTTATTTCCATCGGAGCTCACTCGCAGGCCTGGGGTTCGAACAAACGTTTGGGGAATGTGCCTGATTTAGTCAACCGGGAAGACCTTTACCGCGGCAACGAACGGGTCATAATCCCCGAGCAAATATATATCAAAAACTGATTTATGAATGACTATAGACATTTTCAAACTGATGGTTTTCTCGGTTTTAGTGATATCATTATTTTAATACCGGACAATTTGAATTTTTCATGCTACAAACTTTTAAATAATGTCATCTAGTAATCGATACAAATTGTTTCTTCTGCTGCCATGCCTGATTTGGGCAGGTTGTTTAGGCTCCAAGTCCAATAACGGGGATCGTGGCGCCGTGGCAGAGTCCGATCAAGACGGACAGCCTTCTGCCGCGCCGCAAACCATTGATCCCTCAATTCTGACAGAGCGTGCTTTTCATGATGCGCCCATGCTGGAAGAGAAGGTGCAATCGGGCGAGTTGCCGGCGGTGTCCGAACGTTTGCCTGAAAATCCGCTCGTTCTGGCACCGGTGAAAGAAATCGGCACCTACGGCGGCGTCATCCGCAGGGCTATGAACGCCGATGTCATCCAGGAATCGGCCATTGCCAAGACATTGAGTGAAGGGCTCATGGCGTTTGAAAGACCTCTCCCCAACAACAGCATTCATCCCAATTTGGCGGAAAGTTTTGAATTTAAGGATGAGGGACGGATTTTGGTCATAAGATTGCGAAAGGGAATTAGATGGTCGGACGGAGCTCCCTTTACGGTGGAGGATATTCTCTTCTGGTATGACGACATGACTCTCGACGAGGACGCCCGCATCGCCAGCAACAATCCCTTGTTTCCAGCGAGGTGGCGCAACGACGGCAAGCCGGTTAAAATGGAAATGATTGATAAGTTCACCCTTAAGATTTCTTCGGAACAGCCTATGGGCAGGATTCTGGAAACCCTCTGCCATGGCAAAATAGCTTTTCCTAAACATATTTTGGCCCCCTTTCATCCAAAGTATAACCCTGAAGCCGACTACGATTTATTCCGCAGCAAAACCACCGACGGCATGCTTGCATTTCAACCCGGCATCCCGCGTCTTTCGGCCTGGGTGCCGGTACAATGGGAGCGCAGTCAGAAGGCAATCTACGAGAGGAATCCTTACTATTGGAAGGTTGA